>JBKBVA010000001.1:0-28788 GCA_046289665.1 Allosphingosinicella sp. | reverse complement strand
CCTGGTCGAAGCAGGGTCGGAGGCGGCACATCCCCCTGACAATGGTGTGTGCGGCGGGGTTTCTGCGGGCGTTCAGTGGCCGCTCGCCTTCGCCCGACACCGGATCGTCCCAGGTCGACTTGGCGTGGCGCAGCAGCGTCAGCGTCTTCATCGGGCCTCCAGCTCCTCCTTCGCGGCCTGATGCCCGAACGCGCCGCCGCTGGAAAGGCGCCCGCGCACCCGCTCGATCGCTTCGGCGAGCGGCAGCCGCCTGACCGTCACCCCCGGCGGGAAGGCGTCGAGCAGGCGCGACGGGGTGGCGGCGGAGAGCAGGACGAAGGTGCCGGTGTCCCCCTGCCGCCGGATCAGCCGCCCGAACGCCTGGGCGAGGCGGGCGCGGACCACCCGGTCGTCATAGGCGGAGCCGCCGCCCGCCGCCTTGCGCGCGGCGTGGAGCACGGTCGGCCGCGGCCAGGGCACGCCTTCCATCACCACCAGCCGCAGCGAATCGCCGGGCACGTCGACGCCGTCGCGCAGCGCATCGGTGCCGAGCAGCGAGGCGCGGGGATCGTCGCGGAAGATGTCGACCAGCGTGCCGGTGTCGATCGGGTCGACATGCTGGGCGTAGAGCGGCAGGCCGGCGCGGGCGAGGCGGTCGGCGATGCGGGCGTGGACGCCCTTCAGCCGCTGGATGGCGGTGAACAGGCCGAGCGTGCCGCCACCCGCCGCCTCGATCAGCCTCGCATAGGCGCCGGCGAGCTGGGGCACGTCGCCGCGCCGGACGTCGGTGACGACCAGCACCTCGCTGCTGCCGGCATAATCGAACGGGCTGTCGGCGGCGAAGCGGGAGGCTGGAGCGGGGAGGTGGCGGGCGCCGGTGCGCGCCTCCGCCGCGTCCCAGCCGTCCGCGCCGCGCAGGGTGGCGGAGGTGACGATGACGCCGTGGGCGGGCTTCAGCACCGTCTCGGCGAGCGGCCGGGTCGGGTCGAGCCAGCGGCGGTGAAGGCCGATGTCGTACTCACGCCCATCGACCCGCTCCACCGCCATCCAGTCGACGAAATCGGCTTCCGACGGGCCGCCGATCCGGCCGGCCAGCGCGATCCATGCGGCGAGGGTCTGGGTGCGCCAGCCGAGGCCGCCGATCGCGCCCTCGATGCGGGCGCGCGCCTGGGCATCGAGCCAGTCGGGCGCGTCCTCCAGCACCGCCTCCAGCCGCTTGGCGAGCGCGACGAGCGGGCGCATCAGCAGCTCCAGCGCCTCGACCGCCGGCGCGGCCGCCGAGACGATCGCGCCGTCGAGCTCCGCCATCTCGGTCTCGATGCCGTAGCCGGCATCCTGGGCGGTGGCGCGGGCGTAGACGGCGCCCCGCACCGCCGCGAGCAGCTTCTCGACCGGGCCGAACGGCATGCCTTCGCCGATACGCTGCAGCCAGCCGTCGCCGGGGAGCAGGCCCGCCGCCTGCACCGCCGCCTCGAGCGCCGCCGCGCCGGCCTCGTCATAGGATGCGACGTCGAGCAGGCGGGCGGCGAGGCCCCGGCGGCGGCCGCGGCTCTTGCCTTCCGGGCCGACGATCCAGCGGCGCAGCTCGATCGTCTCCTGCCCGGTCAGCGCCGTGGCGAAGGTCGAATCGGCGGCGTCGAACAGATGGTGGCCCTCGTCGAAGACGATCCGCGTCGGCGCGTTGCCGGTCTCGCGCCCGCGCGCTGCGTTGACCATCACGAGGGCATGGTTGGCGATGACGATGTCGGCGTCCTGGCTCGCCCGCGCGGCGCGCTCGATGAAGCATTTGCGGTAATGCGGGCACCCCGCATAGACGCACTCGCCGCGCCGGTCGGTCAGCGCGGTGGCGCCGGCGCGGCGGAACAGGCTGGTCAGCCAGCCGGGCAGGTCGCCGCCGACCATGTCGCCGTCCTTCGAATAGGCCGCCCAGCGCGCGACGAGCTGGGCGAGCACGGCGGCGCGCCCGGCGAAGCCGCCCTGCAGCGCATCCTCGAGGTTGAGGAGGCAGAGATAGTTTTCGCGCCCCTTGCGGACCACCACCTTGCGGCGGCGCTCGGCGGGGTCGGGGAAGAGGCGCAGCCCCTCCCGGTCGAGCTGGCGCTGCAGGGCCTTGGTGTAGGTCGAGACCCAAACCGCCCCGTCCGCCTGCCGCGCCCAGACCGAAGCGGGGGCGAGATAGCCCAGAGTCTTGCCGATGCCGGTGCCGGCCTCGGCGAGCAGCATGTGGGGGGCGCCCTCCGCGCGGCGGGGGGCGAAGGCGGCGGCGGCGGCCGCCGCATAGTCGCGCTGGCCGTGGCGGACCTCCGCCTCGGAGCCGACGAGGCCGGCGAGGCGCTCGACCGCTTCGTCCGGATCGACCCGCACGGCTCTCGGCTGCGGCCGGCCGGCGCCTTCCTCCCATTCCGGCAGGCGGGAGAAGAGCCAGCGCTCGTCCCGCTCCGGCCGCTTCAGCCGCTGGGCGATGGCGGGCGCCCACGGCCAGCGCAGCCGATGCAGCGCCTGTGCCGAGGCCCACGCCCCCTCCCGCTCCGGCCAGTCCGATTCCAGCGTGGCGAGCAAGGCGGAGGCGGCTTCGAGCAGGAAGCCGGGTGCCTCCGCGTCGGTGGCGGGGGGCTCGAGGCCCAGCGCGTCCGCCATTCCTTTCGGCGTCGGCACCGCGAACCGGGCTGGGTGGACGAAGGCGAACAGCTCGAGCAGGTCGAGCCCGCTGAGCTCCGGATAGCCGAGCCGCTGCCCGACCAGCGGGGCGTTGAGCATGATGGTCGGCGTCTCGGCCGCGCGCGCGATGGCCTCGCCCCGGCCCAGCGCCCGCGTCTCGCCGCCGGGGACGGCGCGCCAGATGCCGCCATGGGTGGCATGAAGGGCGGGGTAGGGGAGCGGCGCGGCCATCGCAGGGCTTATAGGACAGGCGGAACGAAAGGAAAACGGCGGTTTCGGCCGAGGCCTAGCGCGAAAGCTTCTGCGCCAGCATCGCGCGGATGCGGCGAACGAGCTCGGGGGTGCGCCGGCCGAGGATGCCCTTCGCCTCCTCCGGGAGATGGGCGGCGGGGTCGCCGTCGTCCTCGAACACATAGTGATCGAACAGCACCCGCCATGCCTCCCGCTCGCGCGGCGGCAGCGTCTTCATCGTGATCAGCGCGTGGTAGAGCGCGTTGAGCGGCGTCAGCAGGGGCGCCGGCCCGTCGCGCCACCAGAAATTGACCATCGCGCCGACCTCCGCCTCGCCAGCCACCGCATGCCACCACAGGCTCGGCAGATAGAGCGCGTCGCCCGGGCCGAGCTCCGCCGTCTCCGCCGCCGCCAGCGCCTCGCGGAAGCGGGGGTGGCGCGCGAAGTCCGGCTTCTCGACATCGACGAGGCTGGTCGGCTGCCCCGCAAGGGTGGTGTCGAGCGGGCCGACATAGAGGTTCTTCAGCTGGTCGGTCGGGAAGAGCGTGAAGCGCCTCCGCCCGGCGACGACGCAGGCGAGATTCTGGGGCAGGTCCCAGTGGGCGGCGGTGCGGGTGCGGTTGCCGAGCCAGAGGGAGACCAGCATCTCCCGGTCCGCGTCGAGCAAGGGCATGGGGATCTCGGCGGCGAGCCCCGGCAGGTGCCGCCGCACCGGGATCGCGCCGGCATAGATGGCGAAGGGGCTGGGGTGGCCGCGCTGGCGCAGCAGCAGGTCGAGAAGCTGGTCGACGGTGGCAAGACGGCGGTCGTGGTTGAACGCGGCGAAGTCGTCGGAAAAGCCGAAACGGCCCTCGATCTCCGGCGCGCCGAACCAGGCCTCGAACGGCTCGTCGGCGGCGTGGGCGCGAAGATAGGCGGCCAGCGCCTCGTCGCCCTGCCGCGCGGCCGCGACCGCCGGCCAGCCGGCGCACAGGCCGCGCAGCAGCGCCGGACGGCCGGCGGGAACGATCTCGCGCTCGAAGCGCGCGCGGTCGACATTCTCATATTCGGGAACCGCCCGCACGCCTCGTTCCTGCTCCCGCCCGGCCGCTTGCGACGCTAGCAGAGCGGCCCCGCCTTCGCTAGGAGCGCGACATTATGGATGAACAGCTTCGCGCCGCCGCACTCGTTTCCAAGGCCTGGCCCTATGAGGAGGCGCGCAAGCTGCTGAAGCGCTATCCGGACGGGCCGCCGGACGGGCACGCGATCCTGTTCGAGACCGGCTATGGTCCCTCGGGCCTGCCCCATCTCGGCACCTTCCAGGAAGTCGCCCGCACGCTGATGGTGCGCCATGCGCTGTCCGAAATGGCCGACTGGCCGAGCCGGCTGATCGCTTTCTCCGACGACATGGACGGCATGCGCAAGGTGCCGCCGGGCGTGCCGCACCAGGAGATGATGCACGACCATCTCGACCAGCCGTTGAGCCGGGTGCCGGACCCCTATGGCTGCGGCCATGCCAGCTATGCCGCGCACAACAACAATCTGCTGCGGCAATTCCTCGACGGCTTCGGCTTCGACTACGAATTCCTCTCCTCGTCGGAATGCTACGAGAGCGGGCGCTTCGACGACGCGCTGCGCCAGGTGCTGCGCAAATATGACGAGATCATGGGGGTGATGCTCCCGACCCTGCGCGAGGAAAGGCGGCAGACCTATTCGCCGGTGCTGCCGGTCAGCCGCGTCGACGGGAAGGTGCTGCAGGTGCCGGTCGAGGTGGCGGACGCCGAAGCCGGCCTCATCCGCTACGTCGAGCCGGAGACGGGCGAGCGCGTCGAACAGTCGATCCTCGGCGGCGGCGCCAAGCTGCAGTGGAAGGTGGACTGGGCGATGCGCTGGTACGCGCTCGGCGTCGACTACGAGATGGCGGGCAAGGACCTGATCGATTCGGTCATCCAGAGCTCGAAGATCGCCCGCATCCTCGGCGGCCGGCCACCGGAGGGGTTCAACTACGAACTATTCCTCGACGAGAATGGCGAGAAGATCTCGAAGACCAAGGGCAACGGCGTCACCATCGACGAGTGGCTGACCTACGCGCCGCCCGAGAGTCTGGCCTTCTACATCTACCGCGAGCCGCGCAAGGCCAAGCAGCTCTCCTTCGGCATCATCCCCAAGGCGGTGGACGAATATCACCAGTTCCTCGCCACCTATGCCGACCAGCCGTGGGACAAGAGGCTCGGCAATCCGGTGCACCACGTCCATGCCGGCGACGTGCCCGAGGCGCGGATGCCGATCAGCTTCGCGCTGCTGCTCAACGTCGCCAGCCTGCCCGGCGTCGGCGACCGCGACACGATCTGGAGCTTCCTCAGGCGCTACAATCCGGCGCTCTCTCCCGAAGCCAATCCGGAGCTCGACCGGCTGGTCGGCCACGCCGTCGCCTATGCCGCGCGTTTCGTCGCGCCGGCGCTGAGGAGGCGCGCGCCGAGCCCGGAGGAAGCGGCGGCACTGCGCGAGCTCGACTCGGTGCTGGCGGACTATGACGGCGCCGCCTCGGACGAGGACCCGGCGGCGGCGCTGCAGAACCATGTCTACGAGATCGGCAAGAGCCATTTCGGCAAGGAGCGGCTGCGCGACTGGTTCAAGGCGCTGTACGAGACCCTGCTCGGCAGCGAGCAGGGGCCGCGCATGGGCAGCTTCTTCGCCCTCTACGGCGTCGAGAACAGCCGCAAGCTGATCGCCGAGGCGCTGGCCTGCGCCTAGCGCGGCGATAGGGTGGCGGCACCGGCGCATTCGCCACACCGGTCACCCCAGCGAAGGCTGGGGTCCATGCTGCCTGGATGCATCCCGCTGCGGGCGGAGACCCAGCATGGATGCCAGCCTTCGCTGGCATGACGGGTTGGACGCGCGCCCGGTGCCGTCCCGCTTTGGCTGAAGCTAGCCCCTCTTTGCGGCGATCCAGGCGTCGATCTTGCGTTCGAGTACCGCCATCGGCAGCGCGCCGGTCATCAGCACCTCGGCGTGGAATTCGCGCGGGTCGAAGCGGTCGCCGAGCGCGGCCTGCGCCTTCGCCTTCAGGCGCTGGATGGTCAGCGCGCCGATCTTGTAGGCGAGCGCCTGGCTCGGGATGGCGATGTAGCGTTCAACCTCGGCGACCGCGTCGGTCCGGCCCATGCCGCTATTGTCGAGCATGTAGGCGATGGCGCGGTCGCGTTCCCAGCCTTTGGCGTGGATGCCGGTATCGACCACCAGCCGCATCGCGCGCAGCATCTCGTCGTTCAGATGGCCGAAGCGCTGATAGGGATCGGTGAACAGGCCGAGCTCGGGCCCCAGCGTCTCCGCATAGAGCGCCCAGCCCTCGACGAAGGCGGTGTTGCCGCCGAAGCGCAGGAAGGCGGGCAGGTCCTCATTCTCCTGCGCCAGGCTGATCTGGAAATGGTGCCCGGGCGCGCCTTCGTGGAGGTAGAGCGTCTCCATCCCGGCGATCGAGCGGGAGGGCAGGTCGTAGGCATTGTAGTAGAAGATTCCGGGCCGCGAGCCGTCGGGCGTGCCCTGCTGGTAGGAGCCCGCCGCCTCGCCTTTCTCGCGGAACGGTTCGACCGCGCGGATCTCGAGCGGGCTCCTGGGCAGCACCGAGAATTGCTCGCCGATCCGGGCGTCGACCTTGCGGCCTATCTCGTAATAGCGGTCGCGCAGCCAGTCGCGCGATTCGGGCTGGAAGCGCTTCTCGGTGCGCAGATGCTCGAAGAACTGGCCGAGCGTGCCGGCGAAGCCGACCTCGGCCTTGATCGCTTCCATGCCGGCGCGGATGCGGGCGACCTCGGAGAGGCCGAGGGCGTGGATCTCCTCCGCCGTCATCGGCAGGGTCGTCGTGCTCTCGATCAGCCGCTGGTAGAGGCGGTCGCCGCCCTTCATGTGGACGAGGCCGACCCCCTCGCGCGCCCTGGGCAGATATTCGTCGCGCAGGAAGTCGCGCAGCTTGGTGTAGGTCGGGTAGATGCCCTCGCGGATCGAGGCGGCATATTCGGCGCGCAGGCGCGCCTTCTCGCCTTCCGGAAAGCCTTCGGGAAAGTTCAGCACCGGCTTGTAGAGCGCCGATTCCTCCGGCGCCTCGGCGAGCTGCAGGTTCAGCTGGTCGATGACGTTGCCGATGGTCAGCTTCGTCTCGAACACGCCCGAGGCCATGCCCTGGCGGAAACGCTCGATGGCGCGCTCGTGATAGAGGATGAAGTCGCGGTGGCGCTTCAGATTGTTCTCATAGTCTTCGAGCGTCTTGAACGGCGCCGCACCCTCGCCCGAGGCGAAGCTCGGATAGAAAGTGTGGAAGCCGGAGAAATGGTTGACCGGCCGCACCTGGGTGACGGCGAGGATGTCAGGCGCGAAATTGGCGAGCGCGTCCTCGTTCTGCAGCTTGAAGACGTCGTAGGC
Source organism: Allosphingosinicella sp. (assembly GCA_046289665.1). Taxonomy (GTDB): domain Bacteria; phylum Pseudomonadota; class Alphaproteobacteria; order Sphingomonadales; family Sphingomonadaceae; genus Allosphingosinicella. The sequence goes on along the minus strand of JBKBVA010000001.1, from coordinate 21,522 downwards.
GATGGCGTCGGTGGCGCTGAGCTTCGACCGGTCGATCGCGGCCAGCGCGGCGAGATTGGCCTCGGCGGCCGCTTTCTCGGCGGCATACCATTCGTCCGAGATGAAATCGCCGATGCGGTCGGCATAGCGCAGGTCGCCGCGGAAGATGGCGCCGACCGGATTGCGGCGCAGCTCGGCCTCGTCGCTCGCCTTGAACAGAGCGGCGAGCCGTTCGCCCTCGCTGCCTTGCGGCGCCGCGACGGGGGCGGCGGGCGCGGCGGTTGCGGGCGGCTCGGCCGGCGCGGCGGCGCAGGCGGCGACGGCGAGCAAAGAGGCTGCGGCGGAAAGGGCGCGGATCATCTGGGGCCTCGCTGGGTGAGGGACGGGATCAGTAATAAGCCGGGGTCGGGGTGACGCCGCTGGCGCCGTACCAGCCCCACGGCCGCTCGCGATACCATTTGGTGATGACGTACTTGACCCCCGCCTCGACCGGCATGCCGGTGTGGAGCGAGTTCATGTTGGGCTCGCCATATTCGTCGAGATTGTTCCAGACGAGCAAATTGCCGGCGCGCGGCGTCACCCGGACGTTGACGTTGGGGAAGAAGGTCTGCCCGCCGGCCTCCGGCTCGTTCAGGAAGATCATCGCAGTCCAGGTGCGCTGGCCGCCCTGCTCCTTTTGCTCCAGCCAGTAGGGTTCGCTGGTGTAGAAGAAATCGTGGTGCGGCTTGAACTGCTGGCCGACCGCGTAGCGCTGGCCCTGGATGGTCTCGCCGTGCCGCGGCTCAATCCCGGTCAGCGCGTTGATCTTCGCTTCGACCCGCTGGTTTATCGGGTCGCTGATGCGCAGGTTGCAGCTCTCGCTGGTGCGGAACTCCGGATCCTCGCTCGGCGAGAGCAGGCCGGAGGGCACGCGGTCCTGGTCGATCAGCGCGATCAGCTGCTCGCACTCCCTGCGATCGAGGAAGTCGCGCACGATGAAGATGTCGAACCCGACGGCAGGAATCTTGAAGGCGTTTGGCGCGGCGAGCAGCTTGGCCTTCACCGCGCTCGAAATCTGCATCCGGTTGATGATCTCCGGATCCCCGATGCTCTTCCTCATTCGATCGTCCGTCCCCGTACCATCACGAAATCCACCTCGTTCAAAACCCTGACGTCGGCGAGCGGATCGCCGTCCACCGCGATGAGATCGGCCGAAAAGCCGGGCGCGATGCGGCCGATCTCGCGCTCGAGACCGAGCAGCGCCGCCGCGCCGGTCGTCGCGGAGCGGATCGCCTCGGCCGGGCTCATCCCGGCGAGCTCGACCATCAGGGCGAGCTCCTCGGCATTGCGGCCATGTTCGAAGACGGCGGCGTCGGTGCCGAAGACGACGTCCACCCCGGCGGCGCGGGCGGCGCGGGCGGCCTTGCCGACCTCGCTCAGCGTCTCGCGGATCTTGGCCTCGACGGTCGGCGTGTAGACGCCCTTGCCGAGCCGCTCACGGATGCCGGTGAAGGCCATCAGGGTCGGGACGAGGGCGGTGCCGGAGGCCTTCATCGCCTGGATCGCCTTGGCGTCGGCGAAGGTGCCGTGCTCGATCGAATCGACTCCGGCGCGCGCCGCCGCCTCGATGCCGCGCGCGCCGTGGGCGTGAGCGGCGACCTTGAGGCCGAGCGAATGGGCGGTGTCGACGATCGCCTTCAGCTCCGGATCGGTGAAATGCTGGCCGAGGCCGCGGCCCTGCTGCGAGAGGACGCCGCCGGTCGCGGTGATCTTGATGAGATCGGCGCCGGCGCGGGAGAATTCGCGCACCCGGGCGGCGCATTGCTCGGGGCCGGTGCAGGTGTTGCCGGCGCTGATGGCGGCGATCACCTCGGGACGGAAGCCGGACACGTCGCCATGGCCGCCGATGATCGAGACGGCGGGCCCGGAGGAGACGATGCGGGGGCCGGGAATGACGCCTTCCTGCGTCGCGCGGCGCAGCACGAAGCCGGTCTGCGGCGGCGAGCCGAGGTCGCGGACCGTGGTGAAGCCGGCCTTGGCGGTGATGCGGGCGTTGCGGGCGCCGACCAGGGTCAGCCACTCGTCGGTGTCGACCGCCTCGTCGCGATAGTCGCCGCCGGGCTCGCCGGCGAGGTGGACGTGGGTGTCGACGAGGCCGGGCAGCACGGTCTTGCCCGAAAGATCGATGAGGCGGGCGCCGGCGGGGGGCGGGGTCAGGCCCTGCGTCACGCTCTGGATGCGGCCGTCGACGATGGTGATGGTGGCGGGGCCGGAAGCGGGGCGCGCGGCGTCGGCGATCAGCCGTCCGGCATGGACCACCACGGTCTCCGCGGCGGCGGGCGCGGCGGCGAACGCCGCGGCGGTGGCGAGGGCGGCGGCGAGGAAGCGAAGGCGCATCGTGGCTCCTGTGAAAACCGGCCTCTTTACTGCTTTTTCGGCCGCGCCTTTACAAGCGAAAAGCCCGGAGCGCTCGCGCGCCCCGGGCCTTCCGTCAGCCTCGGTGATGAACCGGCCTCTTCCTACCAGAAGAAGTCGTAGATCACGTCGATCACTTCGCCGGTATAGAGGTCCACCAGCAGGACGTCGTCATAATAGCGGACCCAGCGGGTGCCCGGATAGGCGGCCGGCAGGCGGTACTGCCAGGGATCGTCGATCCAGTAGCGGTTCGAATAGAAAGGCGAGCCGATGCGGATGCCGATCGAGAGCCGGTTGTAGCGGTGGTTCCGGTACGGCGAGTTGTAGCGGCCCCAGCGGTAGAGATCCCGGTTCGCATAGCGGTAGCGCTGCCAGTCGTAGCGGCGGTCGTCGCGCCAGCGGCGGTCCCAGCGCTGCTGGTCGCGGCGCTGATCCTGACGCGCCTCGCGGCGATCCTCGCGCAGCCGCTCCTCGAAGCGCCGCTGGTTACGCTCGGCCTGGCGCTGGTAGCGCGGGAGGGTGCCCTGGGCGCTGCGCTCGGAGGCTTCGCGGGTCTCGCGAATGGTCCGGCGGAACTCCTCGCGGTCCCCGCGGCGGTCGTCGCGGTCGTAGCGATCGCCCCGGTTGCCGCGCTGCTGCGCCTCCCACCGGGCGCGGGCCTGGGCCTGAGCCTGGGCCTGCTGCTGCTGCTGCGCCTGGCGCTCGGCCGCCTCGCGGCGGGCATTGCCGAAGGCGCGGACCGGCTGCTCGCGCACCTGCCGCTCGAAGCGCTCGTCGCGCTGCTGGCGCACCTCGCGCTGCTCGCGCACCGGCCGGTCGGCCGCCTGCGGCGCCTGACGGGCCTCGCGGCGCTCCTGCCGCGCTTCGCGCTGCTCGGCGCGCTGCTGGTTGCGTTCCCCCTGGCGCTCGTAGCGCTCCTTGGCCCGCTCGTAACGGTCCTGGGCGACGGCGGGCGTTGCCGCCACGGCGCCCAGCAATATGGCGATCACTGCCTTACGCATGGAAAACTCCTTCTGCCCGGCCCGCTTCTGTCCCGAACCGATCTGCTGCGGCCACTTGTGCCCGAGCCGAGATGGACGGTTGCTGAATTCGGCGGTCAACAGATTGAAAGGATTCGGCTTCGCAACGGCCGCTCAGGGGCCGCGGCGGAGCGCCGGCACCTCGCGCGCGGCGTCCTGCGGATCGATGCCGGGCGGCGGCGCGGCCGAGATCTGCTCCTGCCCCGAGGCCGAGCGGCCGGCGCGGCGGATCGCCTCGCGGATGCGCGGATAGGTGCCGCAGCGGCAGATATTGCCCATCGCCGCGTCCATCTCCGCATCGCTCGGCGCGGCATTGCCCTCCAGCAAGGCGGCGGCGGCCATGATCATGCCGGGCTGGCAATAGCCGCATTGCGGCACCGATTCGGCCGCCCAGGCCTGCTGCACCGGGTGCGAGCGGTCGCGCGACAGCGCCTCGATGGTGGTGACGAAGCTGCCTTCGAGGTCCGCGATGCGGACCCTGCAGCTTCTCACCGCCTGCCCGTCTATGTGGACGGTGCAGGCGCCGCAGCTGCCGTCGTCGCAGCCATATTTGGTGCCGGTGAGGTTGGAGGCGTCGCGCAGCGCCCAGAGCAGCGGCGTCGCCGGGTCCATTCGATAGTGGATGGCCTGGCCGTTCACGGTAAAGCGGGTCATGGCCGTAGATAGTAAGGGGGAAGGCGCCGCGATGGAAAGCGAAAGGATCAGTGTCAGCCGCGAGGGCGGGGTCGCCCATGTCGAACTCGCCCGCGACGGAAAGTTCAACGCGATGGACAAGGCGATGTTCGCCGAACTCGGGGACGCGCTCCGGAGCCTCGGCGCCGATCCGTCGGTGCGGGCGATCCTGCTGTCGGGGCGGGGGAAGCACTTCACCGCCGGGCTCGACCTCCACTATGCGGCGAGCCAGTTCCCGCCGACCGACGATCCCGGACGCGCCGCCGAAGCGCGGCTCCGCCACATCGAATGGCTGCAGGCGGCGTTCAACGCGGCCGAAGAGGCGCGCCCGCCGGTGATCGCCGCGATCCACGGCGGCTGCATCGGCGCGGGCGTCGATCTCGCCGCCGCCTGCGACATCCGCATCGCCGCCGCGGACGCCTTCTTCCAGGTCGCCGAGGTCGACGTCGCGATCACCGCCGATCTCGGCACGCTGCAGCGCCTCACCCACATGCTGCCCGACGGCATCGTGCGCGAACTCGCCTATACCGGGCGGCGGATGGCGGCGGACGAGGCGCTGCGGCTCGGGCTTCTGAACCGCGTGGTGGCGGATCGCGAGGCGGCGATCGGCGCCGGGATGGAACTCGCCCGGACCATCGCCGCCAAGTCGCCGCTGGCGGTGGCGGGGGCCAAGAAGAGCCTCAACTACAGCCGCGGCCGCCCGGTCGAGGAGGGTCTGCGCCACGTCGCGATGTGGAACGCCGCGACCCTGGTCAGCGCCGACCTCACCGCCGCGATCGGCGCGCGGATGACGAAGCAGCCGGCCGAATTCGGCGACCTTTCGGACTAGGAGGGCGGCCAAGGGAGGGGCCTGCGGCTCGCTGCGCTCGCACCCACCCCTCGCCCCTCCCTTCCAGGGAGGGGGATCCGGTTCGTGTCGCTTCGCTTCGCCCGCAATGACGGGGAGGAGGTCGGAAGGTCACAAAGGTCACGCATGTCGGCCCCGAAAATCCTTTGTTTTCCGTGGCGGCGCGTCCCCGTCCGGGTCGATCCGGCGCAGCAGGGCGTCGAAGGCGGCGGCGGGGTCGGGGCCGCGCTCGGCGCGGCGGTCGAGGGCGTTGAGCACGGCGAGGGCGAGGCGGTTGTCGAAGCGGTGGACCTCGCCGACGCAGCGGCCGAGGCGGACGATCGGCACGCGCTCGCCGAGCAAGGCCTTTTCGAGAGAGACGTCGACGGTGCGCGCGACGCCCCAGCCGCGCGCCCGATCCCAGGCGGCGGCGAAGCTCCCGGCGTCGGGGCGTTCGCGCAGGCGGTAGGCGCTCCGGCGGGTCATGCCGACGCCGCGCGCCGCCGCCGACACGCAGCCGCCGAGCGCGAGGCGGGCGATGAAGCCCTGCTGCCGCGCCACGGTCCAGCCGTCGCTGCGCCCGCGCACCGGCACCGGCACGAAGGCGAGCCGCTCGAGCGGCATGTCCTCGAGCAGGGCGAGGAGGCGGGGCGGGAGGGCGTGCGAATCGTCCATCGACCAGTCTATGACCGATTCGCGCGATGTAGGACAGTTCTTTTTTTGTTCCTGCACCGGCTCCGGTCGGGCTGCGGGATCGGGAGCGCTTCGGCGCCTCGGCGAGGCCGCCGCGCCCCTCTTGCCTCTCTGCGCGCCCGCTGCTATCGGCCCCCGCGACGGCGCGGGAACTGTCTCGCGACGAACCCATTTTTATGGTATCGGCGTTTTTTCGGCATGGCGCGCCCAAGTGGCTGGCCAGGACTCAATTTTTCGGAGAGTGACGACAGCTTATGCAAATCCTCGTTCGCGACAACAATGTCGACCAGGCGCTGCGGGCGCTCAAGAAGAAGCTCCAGCGCGAAGGCGTCTACCGCGAAATGAAGCTGCGCCGTCACTATGAGAAGCCGTCCGAGAAGCGCGCCCGCGAGCGCGCCGCCGCGATCCGCCGCGCCCGCAAGCTCGAGTGCAAGCGGCTCGAGCGCGACGGCGGCCGCTGAGGCGCCCGCGGCGGCCCTTGCGGCTGCCGCATCTCTTGCGCGCTGCGCGCTTGCGTCCTTGCAGGGCGGCGGCCCAAGTCGCCGCCCTTGCCGTATCAGGGGTAATCCATGTCCGTGACCGCCGTCCCGCTCCGCCCGATCAAGAAGGGCTCCGTCGCGAAATTGTGGATCGCCCTCGCTTTGCTCGCCGCGATCGCCGCGGGCATCGCCTGGTGGGGCACGTCCGGCTTCGTCACGACCGATCCCAAGGCCTATCTCGCCGAGATCGCCGAGGAGGAGGGGGTGGTCGTCACCGAGTCCGGCCTGCACTACAAATTGCTCGCGCCCGGGACCGGCCCGCGCCCGAGCGAGCGCGACGTGGTGATGGTCGAATATGAAGGCCGGCTGCCCGACGGCACCGTCTTCGACACCACCGCCGGGCAGCAGCCCGCGACCTTCCCGGTGATGGGCGTCGTCCCCGGCTTCGCCGAGGCGGTGCAGCTGATCCAGCGCGGCGGCAAGCTGCGCATCTGGCTGCCGCCCGAACTCGCCTATGGCAGCGAGGAACGCCGCAACCCGCAGACCGGCGAGGTGGTGATCCCGGCCAATTCGGTGCTCGAGTTCGACATGACCCTGGTCGATTTCCAGCCGCTGACCGAGGAGCAGCTCCAGCAGCTCCAGATGATGCAGATGATGCAGCAGCAGGCGGAGCAGCAGGGGCAGTAGGGGCTTCGACCCGTCGCTTCTCTTCCGTCATTGCGAGCGAAGCGAAGCAATCTCCGCGAGTGAAAGGCGCCGGCGCCCTTTCCGGACGGGGATTGCCGCGGCGCTGCGCGCCTCGCAATGACGGGGTGGGGTGAAGGGCGCCGTGTCTCTTTCGGGCCGGGACCCCGGCCTTCGCCCGGGGTGACGGAGGAGGGCCTATGCCCCCGCCGCCGCGGCGTCCTCGGCGCCGTCGTCCCTTGTCTTCTGCTCGAGCGCGGCCTTGATCATCGCGACGATCGGATCGGCCAGAGCGAGGCCCATCAGACCGAACAGCGCGCCGAACAGGAGCTGGGCGGAGAGGACGAGGGCGGGGGCGAGGTCGACGGTCTTGCGCGCCACATAGGGGACGATCAGGTAGCCGTCGACGACCTGGACGATCACGTAGACGCCGATCGCCCACAGCCCCTGCTCGACGCCGACGCTGAAGCCGGCGAGCACGATCAGCACGCCCGAGACGATCGCGCCGATGTTTGGGATGAAGGCGAGCAGGCCGGTGAGGATGCCGAGCAGGGCCGCCATCGGCACGCCGCCGACGAGGAGGAGGAGCCAGGTGCCGACCCCTTCCACCGCCATGCCGACGAGGCGGCCGGCCATCAGCCGGCGCATCGTGAAGCCCATGTGGCTGGCGGTGCGGTAGAAGCGGTCGCGGCTGCGCAGCGGCAGCATCCAGGCGACGCCGCGCTGGTAGAGCCGCGGCTCGACCGCGATGAAGATGCCGATGACGAGGATCATGACGACGCTGGTCAGCGCGCCCAAAGCGGTGCTGACCGCCGAGCCGAGCCGGCCGAGCGTCCCCATCAGCTGGCCGCTCACCTGCTCGAACTCGACGTCGCCGAGGCCGAAGCCGAGCGTGTTGAGCCAGTCCAGCAGCCGGTCGGCCTGCAGAGTGATGACGGTGCGCAGCCGCTCGGCCTGGGCGGCGAGCTCGCTGCCGGTGAACATGATCGTCCAGACGATGAAGGCGACCGCGGCGAGGGTGACGATGGTGAGGCGCCAGCCGCGGCCGATCGGCAGGACGCGGCCGAGCAGGCGGGTGCCGCCGTCGAGCATCGAGGCGAGCACGATGCCGGCGAAGATCAGGAGCAGGGGCTGGGCGAGGAAGATCACCGCGAGGATGGCGAGGCCGAGGCCGAACCACACGCTGGCGCGCTTCAGCTCCTCGCGGACGATCGGATCGCGAAGTTCGGTGGGCCCGAGCTGCTCGACGTGGCGGCCGGACCCCTCGCTCATTGCGCGGGCGCCTCGTCGGGCCGCAGCGATTCGCCGGCGCGCCCGCTGCGCATCGCGCTGAACCAGCTCAGCGGATTGAGATATTCCGACGTGCCGTCGAGCGAGAAGGTGATGAATTCGGCGCGGCCGCCGACATTCTCCCACGGCACCGGCCCGCCCAGCCCCTGGGCGTGGAGCGGCACGCGGCTGTCGGCCGACTTGTCGCGATTGTCGCCCATCAGGAAGACGTGCCCCTCGGGCACGGTGACCAGCGGGTGATCGTCGACGCCGGTAAGACCCATGTCGATCGTGTCGTAGGAGACGCCGTTGGGCAGGGTCTCGCGGAAGACCGGGAGGCGGCAATAGAGGGCGCCGTCGGGGCCGGTGACGCGGTAGGAGCGCATGTCGCCGTCGCAGGGCGCGTTGGCGTCGACCGGGATCATCGTCGGCGCCCGCTCCTCGCGGGGGACCGCCTTGCCGTTCAGATAGAGCTGGCCGGCGATCATCTCGATCGTGTCGCCGGGGACGCCGACGACGCGCTTGATATAGTCGGTCCTGGCGCCGGGGGGGGTGAGGATGACGATATCGCCGCGCTCCGGCATGTTGCCGAGCACCCGGCCTTTGGTCTCGGGGACGACGTGGAAGCTGGGCGAGACCCAGGACCAGCCGTAGGGGAATTTGCTGACGACGAGGCGATCGCCCTTCAGCAGCACCGGCATCATCGATTCGGACGGGATGTAGAAGGGCTTGGCGACGAAGCTGTGGAAGGCGAGAACGCCGAGGATCAGCCAGAAGATCGCCTTGGCCTCGCCCCACCAGTCGGTGCCGCCCGTCTTGGCGGCGACGTCGCGCGGCGTGTCGTCGGCGGCGGCCGGGGCGGAGGGGTGCTGGTCGTCGGTCATGGCGATCGCGGGGTCGCTGGCGCTCACCCTGTGCTCCTGTCGTGGGGAATGGCGGTGATGATGACGAAGGCCTGCGCGAAAGGGTGGTCGTCTGTCATGGTCAAGTGAACCTGTGCGAAGTGGCCCTCGGGCGTGATCGCGTCAAGCCTCGCCTTCGCGCCGCCGGTGAGGGCGAGGGTCGGCGCGCCGGACTTCTGGTTGACGACGCCTATATCGCGCATGAACACGCTTTGCTTGAATCCAGTGCCGACCGCCTTCGAAAAGGCCTCCTTGGCGGCGAAGCGCTTGGCGAGGGTACCGGCCGCCGTGTGGGGACGCCGCTCGGCCTTGGCGCGCTCGGTCTCCGTGAAGACGCGGCGGAGGAACCGCTCGCCGAAGCGGTCGAGCGAATTCTGGATCCGCTCGATGTTGCACAGGTCCGAGCCGATGCCGATGATCATGACCCAGCGACCTTCTCCCTCTCCCTCCAGGGGAGAGGGAGGGCCCCGCCGCGCAGCGGCGGGAGGGTGAGGGCGAGGGAGAGACGGAGACGAGCCGCCCCTCACTCCGTCCCGGCGAAACCGGAGCGGCACGCGAGGCGCAAGACAGAGACGGAGAGCCGCCGCCCCTCCACCCGTCATCCCGGCGAAGGCCGGGATCTCGTCGCGGAAAGGTCACCGCGCTCTTCACCCCACGAGATCCCGGCCTGCGCCGGGATGACGGGTACTTGAAGCGACCCTATGTTCCTGCTATGTTCTCCGATTGCGAGTCGCGGGGGAGGGCTCACGAAATGTCACCGCATCAACCCGGCCGCCTTCAGCGCGTCCTCGATGACGCGCTGGATGCCCTGCGCCGCCTCGCCCTCCTCCTGCGCCCGCTCCCGGACGCCCTCGCGCAGCCGCGGCGGCACGGACTCCGCCTCCGCGCGCGGCTCCTCGCCCCGCGCCCCATCCCCCGCCGCAATCCCGAAGAATTCCGCGATCCGGTCGGTCGAGCTCAGTCCGACGTCGAGCATGTGGGCGCCGGCCTCGCCGGAGCGGCCGTCGCCGGTGCCGGGATCGAGGGGGACGCCGTGAGCCATGCCGGCAATGTCGTAGCGCTCGACCAGCGCCGCCCCGCCCGCGCCGGTCCAGACGCGGCGGCGGTGGCCGGGGGCTTTGTCGTCGCGGTCCGGCCGGGCGGGGTCGAGGCCGTGGACGTCCGCCCATTGCGCGGCGATGGCGTCGGCATTGCCGGGGACGACGGTGCGGTCGGCGCCGCCCTGCCACAGCTGGACGCGCGGCCACGGCCCGTTGTGCGGCGAGGCGCGCCGCACCTTGTCGCCCAGCGCGCGCGGGTCCGCCTCGGCGCGGCCGCCCATGCAGTCGAAGGCCTGGGCGACGCTGGTCGCGCAGCCATAGGCAACGCCGGCGATGATCGCGCCGGCCGCGAACAGGTCGGGATAGGCGGCCAGCATCGCCGCCGCCATCGCCCCGCCGGCGGACAGGCCGGTGACGGAGATGCGGTCGGGGTCGACGCCATGGTCGCTGCGCATCTTCGCGACCATCGCCGCGATCGAGGCGGCCTCGCCGCCGCCGCGCCGGACGTCGCCGCTTTCGAACCAGTTGAAGCAGAGCATCGCATTGTTCGCCCTTTGCTGCTCGGGGAAGAGCAGGGCGAAGCCGTGGCGGTCGGCGAGGCGGGACCAGCCGGAGCCGTGGTCGTAGACCGCCGCATTCTGGGTGCAGCCGTGGAGCACGACGACGAGCGGCGCCCCCGGCTCCAGGCCCTCGGGCACGTAATAGCGACCGACGAGATTGCCGGGATTGGCGCCGAACGCGCCGAGGTCCGACAGGCGGTCCCGGACCGCGGATTTGGGCGCGAAGCCGCTGGCGCCGCGGCGGGGCGCCGCGCGGCGCAGGCGCGGTGTGATGACGGGCATTCTGGTCTCCGGTGCCGCCCGATGGGGCCGGCTTCAGCGGAAGGAACGGTCCGCCGCCCCGCTTTGTTGCAGCGCAGCATAATTAAGTCCAGCGCCTCCGCGGGGCGAGCCTCCCCCGTCATTGCGAGGCGCGCCAGCGCCGCGGCAATCCCCCAGCGGAATGGCGCCGGCCTCTGCCGCGGTCCCCGCCTTGCCCAAGGGAATTCGCTTCCCCGCCCTCTGTCACCTCGGGGCGAAGTGCAGGCGAACGCGGAAGATCATGAACTTCGTGAACTTCGCCTAGTCGGCGCCCCAGGGCGGCGGCGGCGCGGCGACCGGCCGGGCGAGGTCGAAATCGACGCGGAAGAAGCGGTCGGGGCGGCGCAGCTCGTAGGCGAACAGGCGCCCCGGCGCGACTTCCATCGCCCAGACGTTGGCGGTGGAGACCGGGATGTTCTCGCGGATGAACAGGTCCTTCGAGAAAGCGTCGGCGGGGAATTCCTGCCGCGCCGCCGTCCCTTCCGAGACGGTGTCGCCGCCATATTGGGTGAGCCTGTCCTCGCTGCCGTCGGCGTGCCGGTGGTCGTGCTTGAGGCGCAGGCCCGTCTCCGTCCGCGTCACCACCCAGGTGCGCGAGCGGTCGTCGCCGACGTGGAACGGGATGCGGATCTCGTCCGCCCCGCAGTCGCGCACATGCATCACCAGCCTCTTGCCGGCGAAGCTGGCATCGGCCTCGACCGGCGGGCTGGCGATCCGCCCCTCGAAGGCCTGGCCGCACAGGCCGGAGAGGCGCTCGAAGAAGGCCGCCTGCGGGCTCTGCGCGGCGGGGGCGGTGGCGCAGCCGGCCAGGGCAAGGGCGGCGGCAAGGGCGGCGGCGGCGAGCGCCGGGGGCGCGATGGGTCTGGTCATGCCGCATTGGTAGACCGGAGCGGAACCCGGCGCCAGCCGCGGCTATTGACCGTATTGACGCGGCGGCGCGCTTGCCGAAGAGCGGTACCGAGCCGACCCGCACAAGGAGACGACATGCGCGCCACCCTCTTCGCCGCTACCGCCGCCCTCGCTCTTGCCGCCTGCAACGGCGCCGGAGAGGCGGTCGAATCCAATTCCAGCGCCGTCAGCCAGGCGGGCGGAACCGGCACCGGCAGCCACGAAATCGACATCCAGCCGGTCGCCAGTTTCAGCCAGCCCTGGGCGATGGCCTTCCTCCCGGACGGCAGCGCGCTCGTCACCCAGAAATCGGGCGAGCTGATCTGGGTGCCCTCGCTCGGCGCGGGTTCGGTCGCCAAGACTCCGGTGGCCGGCGTGCCGCAGGCCGATGTCGGCGGCCAGGGCGGACTCGGCGACGTCGCCGTCCACCCGGACTTCGCGCGCAACCGCCTGGTCTATCTGAGCTGGGTCGAAGCGGGGGACGGCGACACGCGCGGCGCCGTCGTCGGCCGGGCGCGGCTGGTCGCCGAGGGCGGCGCGCCCCGGCTCGAGCGGATGCAGGTGATCTGGCGCCAGCAGCCCAAGGTCGACGGCCGCGGCCATTTCGGCCATCGCCTCGCCTTCGCCCCCGACGGCAAGCTGTTCATCAGCAACGGCGATCGCCAGAAGTTCGATCCCGCCCAGGACATGGGCCAGGCTGTGGGCAAGATCGTCCGCCTCAACGACGACGGTTCGGTGCCGGACGACAATCCCTTCGCCGGCCAGGGCGGCGTCGCGGCGCAGGTCTGGACGCTCGGCCACCGCAATCCGCTCGGCCTCGCCTTCGCGTCCGACGGGCGGCTGTGGAGCCACGAAATGGGCCCGAAGAACGGCGACGAGTTCAACCTGATCGAGCGCGGCGACAATTACGGCTATCCGATCGTCTCGAACGGCGAGCATTACGACGGCAAGCCGATCCCCGACCACAGCACCCGGCCGGAGTTCAACGCGCCGGAGATCACCTGGAACGGCCTCTCGCCGGCCGGGCTGATGATCTACAGCGGGTCGCTCTTCCCCAACTGGCGCGGCGACGCGTTCCTGGGCGGCCTCTCCGGCCAGGCGCTGGTCCGGGTCGAGATGGACGGCAACAATGCGCGCGAGGCCCAGCGCTGGGACATGAACGCCCGCATCCGCGAGGTCGAGCAGGGCCCCGACGGCGCCATCTGGGTCCTCGAGGACGAACGCGGCGGCTCCGGCGGCCGCCTGCTGCGGCTGACCCCGAAGGGGTGAGGGGGGAGAAAAGGGCGCCGTCGCTGCCCCACTCTCGGCCGTCATGCTGAACTCGGTTCAGCATCCAGGGTGGGTGCGGCAGTGAACCAAGTTCAGGGTGACGGCTGGCTAGCGATGAAGCCCCCGCCCAATCTTCCCCATCGCCGGCGGCGACGGGGAGGATTGAAGCGGAGCGCTCTACTCCCCGCGAATGAACGCCTCGAGCGCCTCGTGGGCCTCGTCGTCGGTCATCTGCTTGGGCGGATGCTTGCAGAAATAGGCCGCCGCCGGGTGGATCGGGCCGGCGAGGCCGCGGTCCTTGGCGACCTTGGCGCAGCGGATCATGTCGATCGCCACGCCCGCCGAATTGGGGCTGTCCTCGACCGACAGGCGCATCTCGAGGTTCATCGGCACGCCGCCGAACATCGAGCCTTCCATGCGCAGGAAGCACACCTTGTTGTCGTTCTGCCACGCCACATAATCGGACGGGCCGACATGGATGTTCTCGTCCTCCAGCCGGTGCTCGGCGACCGACTGCACGGCTTCCGTCTTCGAGATCTTCTTCGACGCGAGGCGCTTGCGGTTCGACATGTTGAGGAAGTCGGTATTGCCGCCGGTGTTGAGCTGGTAGGTGCGCTCCAGCTTGACGCCGCGCTTCTTGAACAAATCGGTCAGCACGCGGTGGACGATGGTCGCGCCCAGTTGCGCCTTGATGTCGTCGCCGATGATCGGGACGCCCGCGGCGCGGAAGCGCTCGGCCCAGGTCTCGTCGCTGGCGATGAACACCGGGATGTTGTTGACGAAGGCGACCCCCGCCTCGATCGCGCAGTCGGCGTAGAATTCGGTCGCCTCCTGGCTGCCGACCGGCAGGTAGTTGAGGAGCACGTCGGTGCCCGTCTCCTTCAGCCGCCGGACCACGTCCGCTTTCTCGGGCAGCTTTTCGTCGGCGACGAGGAAGGTGCGCTCGTCCGGCCATTCGGCCATATGGTCCGAATAGCCGTCGAGCGTGCGGCCCATCTCGACCGTGACGCCCGACTGGGGCACGTGGTCGCAGAAGACGGCGGTGCAATTGGGCTTCTCGAAGATGGCCTCGGCGACGTCGCGGCCGACCTTGCGGCGATCGATGTCCCAGGCGGCGACGATGCGGATGTCCTTGGGGCGGTAGCCGCCGAGGTCCCAGTGCATCAGCCCGATCTGGTCGTTGGCGCCGCCATTCTGGTAATAAGCGAGGCCCTGCACCAGCGAGCTGGCGCAATTGCCGACGCCGACGATGGCGATGTTGATCGCCTGCGGATCGTGGAGCGCCATTACGCCACCGCCGCCTTGGCGCGGGCGGGCGCATAGCGCTCGATCATGGCGCCGCAGAAGTCCGCGAACTGCGCGGGGTCGGCCGGCGGGCTGGTATGGTGGGGGGCGAGCCCCAGATGTTCAGGCGTAAAGCAGAAAGTCACGGTCACCTCGAAGTCTTCAAGGGCGTCCATTTGCCGGTCGAACCACCCGAGCGCGTCTTCGCGAAAGCTGTCCGCCCAGCTCAGCCCGGTGCGCACATGCGTCACACCCAGGCGCTTCAGCCAGGCGACAGCATCGTCGAGCCGCGGATCCCGATAGTGGAACCACTGCATGATGCCCAAAGCGGGGGCATGCCTCGCGAAATGCTCCAGCGCAAGCTTCGGCGTGCCGTCTTCGCGAATTAAGCCCATGTAGAAGTGGCGATAATAGCTCGATCCTTCCGCTTCCTTGTGCCGCGTGGTGGCCCCCCAGGCGTGCGGAAGATCGAACAGCGAGTACCAGAAGATGCGCGGAACCCGGCCGATCAGCAGCTCGGCGCTGCGGTCGACCCCGAACACCTGCACCTCCTCGGCGCCGAAGCTGCCGACGCCGACCTCGGTCGCCCAGATCTCATGGTCCGGCGCCACCGCCTCGATCTCGGCGATGCGCTTGGGCCATTCGTCGATCGGCCACAGGTTCCAGTCGAGCGGGAAGCCGTGGACGGCGATCACGTCCATCACGTCGAGCACGCCGTGGCCGGCGAGGCGCTGGATGAAGAAGGGATCGATCGGCGAGATGCCGCCGAGCACCCGCTTCACCGCCGGATTGGCCGCCTCGATCGCCTTCGCGGCCGCGATCGCGGTGTCGGAGAAGAGCCTCCATTCGGGGTCGAGGTCCGGATCCCAATGCGACTTGTTGTTGGGCTCATTCCAGATCATCGCCGCTTCGATGGACAATTCTTACCCCCTGTGTGGATAGACCGGACCGGCCCCCCACGCTGCATAGGGCATTTCCGCGCGGCGGCAAATGTAGACCTCGTCCTCGGCCCGGGTCTCGATGGCGAAGCCGGCCGAGCGCAGCATCGCCTCGGCGCAGGCGCGGTTGGGCACCCACCAGTTGGTCCAGTCGTGGGCATATTCCTTCTCGATGAAATACATCTTGGGCCACGCGCTCTCGCGGAACACCTCCCGCTCCTCGAACGGATAATCCTCCTCGAGCGGCATCACCTGGCTGGAGCCGCGCTGCATCGACTGGAAGATCAGCATGTCGCCGGCGACGTGGTCGTGGATCAGATCGAGCGCGAGGAGCGGGTGCCGCAGGTGGTAGAGGACGCCCATGAAGATGACGACGTCGAATTTTTCGCCGAGCGCGCCGACGTCGTAGACCGAGAGGTTGCGGAACTCGATATTGTCGTAGCCCAAAGTCTCGGCGGCGAAGCGCGCCTGTTCGAGGTAGCGGTCGTCCGAGTCGATGCCGACCACCCGCTCCGCGCCGCGGCGCTTCATCTCCATCGAGTAGAAGCCGGCGTTGCAGCCGATGTCGAGCACGCTCTTGCCGGCGAGGTCGCCGGGCAGATGCGCGGCGAAGCGCTGGAACTTCATGTTGGGATAGTCGCCGAGGAAATGGTCGGGCGCGGTCCACACGCCGCCGAGATCGATATTGTGGAACCACGGGCCGAGCGCGTCGATCCGCGCCTGGATCTCGCTCTGGGGCCGGATGCTTCTGGCGGCAAGGGTCATTGGTAGAGCCTCTCGTTGATGGTCATGACGCGCGCGCCCCAGCTCCCCAGCATCAGCCGGGACACCGAACCGGGATCGACGTCGAAACGCAGCATGTTGTCGAGCGGCAGCCCGAGAAAGTGGGCGATGGCGCCGCGGATGATGTCGCAGTGGCTGACGCAGGCGACGGTCGCGCCGTCATGGTCGGCGGCGATCGCCGCGAGGGCGGCGACGCTGCGCTCCACCGCCTCGGCCATGCTCTCGCCCGCCGGCGGCCGGGCGGTGCCGCGCGTCTCGTTCCAGGCGGTCCAGTCGGGACCGCCCTCCAGCTCGGCGAAGGCGCGGCCGGTCCAGTCGCCGAAATCGACCTCGTCGAGATCGTCCGCGACGGTGACCGCGATTTCGTGCTGCTCGGCAATGGTCCGCGCCGTATACCAGGCGCGCTCGCGCGGGCTCGAATAGACCGCCGCCAGCGGCTCGACCGACAAGAGATCGGCGACGATCTCGGCCTGTTCCAGCCCGTCCCTGCTCAGCGCCACGTCGCGTCTCCGTCCGGTAAGGACCCGGCCCAGCTCGACATGCGCGGCATGGCGGATGAGGAGGAGTGTCGCCGTCACGCGCGCTTCGATGCCGGGGTGAAACGATCCTGCATTGCGGCCCCCAACCGCCCGCGCGGCGCTCCGGTTCCACGCCGCCTGCCCGCCCTCCGGTCGGTGCGGAGTCGGAACCATCCGCCATATCCCGTGTTGGAGGAGGGTTGATGAAGATGCAGCTAAGCCGTGGAATAGCCAAGATTTTTAACATACATCAAGAATGGGGGTCCGATTGCCGGAACATATTCTCATCACCGGCGGCGCCGGATTCATCGGGCGCGCCGTCACCAGAGAGCTTCAGGGCCGCGGCCATAAGGTCCGCATCCTCGACAGCCTGATCGAGCAGGTCCACGGCGACCGCGAGCGGCCCGAGGATCTCGACCCCGACGTCGAACTGATCCGCGCCGACGTCCGCAACGGCGATGCCGTCACCAAGGCGCTCAAGGGCATCGACAGCGTCGTCCACCTCGCCGCCGAAGTCGGCGTCGGCCAGTCGATGTACGCGGTGGAGCGCTACACCTCGGTCAACGACGTCGGCACCGCCGTCCTGTTCGAGAAGCTGATCGACGATCCGGTGCGCCGCGTCGTCACCGCCTCCTCGATGAGCATCTACGGCGAAGGCCTCTATCGCGACGCCGACCGCGAACTCGTCCAGGACGCCAGGCGCCAGGCGCGCACCAGCGAGAGCCAGAGCTGGGACCCGGTCGACGCCGCGGGCCGCCCCCTCGCCCCCGTCGCCACCCCCGAATGGAAGCGGCCCGACCTCGCCTCGATCTACGCGCTCGGCAAATATGTGCAGGAGCGCACGACGCTGATCATGTCCGAAGCCTATGGCATGGAAGGCGTGTGCCTGCGGCTGTTCAACGTATACGGCCCCGGCCAGGCACTCTCCAACCCCTATACGGGCGTCCTCGCCATCTTCGCCTCGCGGCTGCTCAACGGCCAGCAGCCGATGATCTTCGAGGACGGCGAGCAGCGCCGCGACTTCGTCTATGTCGGCGACGTCGCGCGCGCCTTCGCCGATGCGCTGGAGCTGCCTCAGGCGAAGGGCGAGGTGTTCAACATCGGCTCCGGCCACGACCGCTCGGTCACCGAGGTGGCGCAGGAGCTCGCCAAAGCGATGGGCCGCAACGACATCGACCCGCAGATCGTCGGCAAGTCCCGCATCGGCGACATCCGCCACTGCTTCTGCGACGGATCGAAGAGCGCGGAGACGCTCGGCTTCAAGGCGCAGAAGGATTTCCAGGAAGGCCTCGCCGAGCTTGCGGAGTGGGTGGCGGTGCAGACCGCCGACGACCGCGTCGACCAGGCGCGGGCCGAGCTCGAATCGCGGGGGCTGGTGGCATGAGAATTGCGGTTACCCACGCCGCCGCCCTCCCCCGTCACCCCGGCGAAGGCCGGGGTCTCGGCTCGCTACCGGCGCGGCGCCTTTCACCCGACGAGATCCCGGCCTGCGCCGGGATGACGTGCTGGGCGGGAGGTGGCGCATGAGCCGCGGCGGCATGATCCGGAGCGGCGACGCGCGGCCGGTGCTCGTCACCGGGGGCGCGGGCTTCATCGGCTGCAACCTCGCCGACGCGCTTGCCAGCCGCGGCCACGAGGTGCTCGTCTACGACGCGCTGTCGCGGCCGGGCGTCGAGCGCAACCTCGCCTGGCTGAAGGAGCGGCACGGCGAGCAGGTGGTCAGCATCGTCGCCGACATACGCGACGAGGACGAGCTCGCCCGCGCCGCGCGCGAGGCGCAATGCGTCTACCACATGGCGGCGCAGGTCGCGGTGACGACCAGCATGGTCGACCCGCGCGAGGATTTCGACGTCAACGTCAAGGGCACGCTCCACCTCCTCGACGCGCTGCGGCTGAAGGGCGACGGCACGCCGCTGATCTTCGCCTCGACCAACAAGGTCTACGGCGATCTCGCCGACCTCGAATTCCGGCTCGACGGCGACAAATATTTGCCGGTCGACGCCGAAGTGGCGGGCGCCGGCATTTCGGAAAGCCGCCCGCTCGATTTCCACACCCCCTATGGCTGCTCGAAGGGCGCGGCGGACCAATATGTCCTCGATTATGCTCGCAGCTTCGGCCTCAGGACGGCGGTGCTGCGGATGAGCTGCATCTACGGCGTGCGGCAGATGGGCACCGAGGACCAGGGCTGGGTCGCCCACTTCCTGATCCGCGCGCTGGAAGGCCGGCCGATCACGCTCTACGGCGACGGCTATCAGGTCCGCGACATCCTGAACGTCTCCGACGCGGTCGAAGCCTATCTGCGCGCCTGGGAGCGGATCGACCGGATCGGCGGCCGCGCCTTCAACATGGGCGGCGGGCCGCAGAACGCCGTGTCGCTGCGCGAATTGCTCGCGCACATATCCGGGCTGCTCGGCCGCGAGGTGGACGTGCGCTTTTCCGACTGGCGCGCGGGCGACCAGCGTTACTTCGTCGCCGACACCTCCGCCCTGCGCGAGGCGCTGTCGCTCGGCGCCGCCGTGCCGTGGAAGCAGGGCGTCGCCCACCTCGCCGAATGGCTGCGCGAAAGCCGCGCGCCGACGCCCGAGTTCATCGCCGCCCAGACCGGCGCCGTTGCCGCGGGGGCCGCCTCGTGAGCGCAGAGACCCTTCGCGTTCTCGTCACCGCCGATGCGGTCGGAGGCGTCTGGCAGTATAGCGTCGATCTCGCCCGCGGCCTCGCCGGCCTCGGCATCGAGACGGTGCTGGCGGTAATGGGCCCCGCCCCTTCCGCCGAGCAGCGCAAGGCGGCGGAGGCGGTGCCGGGCCTCACCCTGGTCGACACCGGCCTGGCGCTGGACTGGCTCGCCGAAGACGGCAGCGCGCTGCGCCGCGCCGGAGAGGGCATTCGCCGGGTCGCGCGCAAGCACCGCGTCGACCTCGTCCAGCTCAACACCCCCGCGCTCGCCGCCGAGACCGATTTCGGCCTCCCCGTCGTCGCCGTCCACCACAGCTGCGTCGCGACCTGGTGGGAGCAGGTGCAGGGGAGCGCGCTTCCGGAGGATTTCGCCTGGCGCACCGAGCTGGTCCGCGCCGGCCTCCACGCCGCCGACGCGGTGGTGACGCCGACCGCCGCCTTCGGCGACATGGTGCGCCGCCGCTACGGCCTCGCCGAGGCGCCGCGCACCGTCCATAACGGCCGCACGCCCCTCCCCCTGCCGGCGAGCGCCCCGCACGATTTCGTGTTCACCGCCGGCCGGCTGTGGGACGAGGGCAAGAATCTCGGCACGCTGGACGGCGCCGCCGCCCATCTCGCCGTGCCGCTGCGCGCCGCCGGGCCGCTCAAGGGCCCGAACGGCGCCGAGGTGATGTTCGACAACATCCACTGCCTCGGCAGCCTCGAGGAGGAGGCGCTGGCCAAGTGGCTCTCCGCGCGGCCGGTCTTCGTCTCCGCCGCGCTGTACGAGCCGTTCGGCCTTGCCGTTCTGGAGGCGGCGGCGGCGGGATGCCCGCTGATCCTCTCCGACATCCCGACCTTCCGCGAATTGTGGAGCGACGTCGCCTTCTTCGTGCCCCCGCGCGACGAGGAAGGCTTCACCCGCGCCATCGCCGATCTGGTCGGCGACGATTTCGAGCGGGCGGTGATGGGCCGCGCGGCGAAGGAGCGGGCGGCGCGGTTCACGCCCGACGCCATGGCCGCGCAAATGGCCTCGATCTACCGCAGCCTGCTCCCGGCCGTGCGCGGCCCGGTGCTCGCCGCGTCCCGGGTCGCGCTTGGGGCGGCGGCGTGAGGATCGTCTATTTCACCCACTCCCTCGCCTCCTGCTGGAACCACGGCAACGCCCACTTTCTGCGCGGCGTGCTGCGCGAGCTGATCGCCAGGGGGCACGAGGTCGCGGCCTATGAGCCCGAAGGGGCGTGGAGCCTCGACAATTTGATCAAGGATCATGGCGAGGAAGGGCTGGCGCCGTGGCGGGACGCCTATCCGGAGCTCTCCTCGACGGTCTACGGCCCGAGGGACGACCTGGAAGCAATGGTCGAGGGCGCCGACCTGGTCATCGTCCACGAGTGGAACGAGCACGATCTGGTCGCCAGGCTCGGCCGCATCCGCGCGAGGGGCGGGCGCTTCACCCTGCTCTTCCACGACACCCACCACCGCGCGGTCTCCGAGCCCAAGGCGATGCGCGACTACGACCTTTCCGCCTATGACGGCGTCCTCGCCTTCGGCGAGGCGCTGGCGGAGGTGTATCGCCGCTGGGGCTGGGGGGAGCGCGTCTTCGTCTGGCACGAAGCGGCCGACATCCGCCACTTCCACCCGCCCGCCGGGGAGCAGGAGCGGTCCGGCCTGGTGTGGATCGGCAATTGGGGTGAAGGCGAGCGGACCAAGGAGATACGCGACTATCTGCTCCGCCCGGCTCGCGCCGCCGGCCTGCCGCTCGACATATATGGCGTGCGCTACCACGAGACGGCGAAGACGACGGTGCGCCGCCACGGCGCGCGCTACCATGGCTGGCTCGCCAATGCGCGGGCGCCGGAGCTGTTCGCCCGCCACCTCGCCACGGTGCACGTGCCGCGCCGCTATTATACGCGGCTGCTGCCGGGGATTCCGACCATCCGGGTGTTCGAGGCCCTGGCCTGTGGGATCCCGCTGCTGTCGGCGCCTTGGGAGGATGCGGAAAATCTGTTCCGGCCGGGGCAGGACTTCCTGTTCGCGAAGGACGAGGCGGAGATGGCGGCGACGATGGCGCGGGTTCGCGACGATGCCGATCTGCGCGCCTCGCTGGTCCGGAGCGGCCTCGAGACGATCCGCGCCCGCCACACCTGCACCCACCGGGCGGAGGAGTTGCTCGGGATCGTGGCCCGGATTTCTCCCTCTCCCCCCGCGGGAGAGGGAAAGCCGCGAAGCGGCGAGGGTGAGGGCCTGAGCCTCACCCGCCGTTCCCCCTCACCCTCCCAGCCTTTGGCTGGGCCCCTCCCTCTCCCGCAAGGGGAGAGGGAAAGGATACGTGCATGAAGATCGCCTTTTACGGCTCGAGCCTGCTCTCCTCCT
>JBKBVA010000019.1:0-17217 GCA_046289665.1 Allosphingosinicella sp. | reverse complement strand
CGCGGCGCCGCGCCTCCCACCGGTGCCGTCCACGCGCTCCAGTCGAGCCTGTCGCCCGCGGGCGCCGGGCGCGCGGCCTCGCGTTCGCCGCTGGCCTGCGCCGCCGCGATCGCGATCCCCGCCATGCCGGCGGCCGCCAGAAGATATCGCAAACCCATCTCGGCCCCCGCCGCTAGGCCCTCGATGTTACTCTTTGCGGACGCCCGCGTCCATCGCGCCGTCCCCGTCACCCCGGACCTGATCCGGGGTCCATCTTCCGCGCCGCGAAGGCGGCGGCACCGGGAGCATCGGACCGGGCCGCCGGATCGCCCCGCCTCCCGCGACGCGACGCAGCGCCACCTTCGTGACCTTCCCGCTCTTCGCAAACGGGGCCCGCCCAGGCGCGGCACGCCGCCATTGCTCCCGCCCCGCACCGGTCCTAGAGGCCGCTGCAGATGAAGCCGCCGCACCCCCTCTCCATCGCCAATTTCCGCTATTATTGGGTCGCCCGGCTCGCCGCGACATTGGCCCAGGGCGCGATGATGCTGATCATCGGCTGGCAGGTCTACAATCTCGCCCGCGACGCCGGGATGAGCGCGCCGGCCGCCGCCGCCCAACTCGGCTTCATCGGCCTCATCCAGTTCGTACCTCTGTTCGCGCTGACTCCGGTCACCGGCTGGCTCGCCGACCGGATCGACCGGCGGCATATCGCCCGCGCCACGATCGGCCTGCAGATCCTGTGCGCCATCATTCTCGGCTGGGCGACCTGGGCGGAGACGATCGGCCTGCCGATCCTGTTCGGCGTCGCCTTCCTGCTCGGCATCGCCCGCGCCTTTTCCGGCCCCGCCCTCGGCGCGCTCGCGCCCAATCTCGTGCCGCGCGAGATCCTGCCCAACGCCATCGCCCTCTCCTCCATCTCGTGGCAGGCGGGCATGGTCGCGGGCCCCGGCCTCGGCGGCTATCTCTACGCCTGGATCCCGGCCGCTTCCTATGGCGGCGCGGCGGCGCTGTTCGCGCTCGCCCTCCTCTGCCTGTTCCTGATCGGCCCGGTGCCGCGCCCCGAGGTCGACCGCGCCCGCCACCCCATCCGCCAGATGATCGACGGCCTCTCCTACGTGCGCACCAACCGGCTGGTGCTCGCCGCGATCACGCTCGATCTGTTCGCCGTCTTCCTCGCCGGCGCCACCGCTCTGCTCCCGGTCTACGCCCGCGACATCCTGCAGGTGGGGCCGGAAGGGCTCGCCCAGCTCGGCGCGGCCCCGGCGCTCGGCGCCACCCTCACCGCCTTGTTCTTCTCCTTCCGGCCGCTGCGCACCGACGTCGGCGTGAAGATGCTGGGCGCCGTCCTCGTCTTCGGGCTCGCCACCATCGTCTTCGGCCTGTCGCGCTGGATGCCGCTTTCGCTCGCCGCCCTGTTCGTCGTCGGCGCGGCCGACATGTTCTCGGTCTACGTCCGCCAGTCGCTGATCCAGCTTTCGACGCCCGATGCGATGCGCGGCCGCGTCGGCGCGGTGTCGCAGCTCACCATCTCCGCCTCGAACGAGCTGGGCGAGGCGGAGAGCGGCTTCCTCGCCGCCCTGATCGGCCCGGTCGCGGCGGTGGTCGCGGGCGGCGCCGGGGCGATCGCCATCACCCTGCTCTGGGCGAAATGGTTCCCGGAGCTGCGCCGCGCGCGGACCTTCGACCCCTGAGCGCGCCGCCGCGCGCCGCTCACCCGTCGTCGTCCGGGCTCTCCGGCAGCGGCGGTCCGGTCCGGGCGCCCATCGCGCGCAGCTTCTTGTCGAGCAGCCGGATCGCCTCCTCGAAGGTCCACACCCGCGCCCGCCCGTGCGAGACGGCGCGCATGCCGATGCGGCCGCCGCGCCGGTCCCACCTTTTGAGCAGCGCCATCGTCCGCTCGAACTCCGTGCTGACTTCGCCCGCCGGCACGATCTCGCGGCGCGCCCGCGCCTGCGCCGCGAGCCGCTGGCGCAGCGCCTCCTCCTCGAGCGCCATGTAGCCCCAGGCGAGGGCCTCGTCGAACCGGGCGGCGAAGCGCGAATCGCGCAGCCGGTGCTTGTAGGCGGTGCTGCGGTGGACCCCCGCGGCGGCGGCGGCCGCGTCGGTGTCAGCGGTGCCGGCGAGGTGGGAGAGGAAGATGTCCTTGCGGGCGTCGTCGAACCGCGCATGCCGCATCCGACGCAGCTGCAGCCGGCGCTGGTTGTTGGGAGTGACCGTCGCCGGCACGTCGCCGCCCGCCGAGAGGCCGCAAAGCGGGCACGCCTGCTCCACCCCGAAATGGCCGCGCGCCCGCTCGCGCGCCGCGGAATAAGCCAGCGCCTCCTCCCACGCCGCCCGGAAGCCGGCATCGCGCCGGCGCGCGCCGTACAGCCCGTCGATCGTAAACCCCGCCGCGCCCGCCGCCCCCTCCAGCGACACGCCGAGCTTCACCGCCGCCAGGAACACCTCCTTGGCCTCCGCCCCGATCACCTGCCGGCGCCCACCCGAATCACCCTTCCCGTTCATGGTCCAGCTTGGAACATAAAAGGAACGATGTAGGACAGACTTTTTTTTTGGGGGAGCGGCGCGGCTCCGGCGGCGTCAGCGCTCTTTCGGCTTGTAGTCCGGGGTCGGGGGGCCGGAGAGGCCGCCGGCGCCGCCGCGGTCGATCTCCTTGATCGAAGCGGAAACTTCGCGCACCGCCAGGCGGGCATCCTCGATCTTCCGCTGCAGCTCGGCCGCCGACGCGCCCGTCGTCTGGATGCCGGTTCGCGCGCCCTCGATGCGGGCGTCGAGCGCGCCGGTCGCCTCGCGGGCCTCGGCCAGCTGCGCGCGCAGGGTCCGGCTCTGGGCGGCGCTGCGGGCGTCGAGGTCGCGGCGGGTCGCCGCCGCCTTGGCCGCCCAGCCGTTCGCCGCCGCGCCGCCGTCGCGAATCGCCGCCCGCGCCGCCGCGATCCGGGCCCTGAGCTCCGGCGCCTGGCGCGCCATCTCGCCGGTGCTGCGCGCCAGCGCGTCGAGCTCGGCGGTGATCCGCCGCCGCTCCTCGGGCGTCGTCACCTCCATCAGCCGGTCGGTCGCCGCGGCGATCGATTCGACCATCGGCGTCGGATCGCTGGCGAGCGCGGCGAGGCCGGACTTCTCGACCGGGATCACCGGGACCGTCCCCTCGCCCCGGGCGACGAGCGGCGTCTGGTTCGGTTCGTTCTGCTCGAGCGTGATCAGCGCGGTGCCGAAGAGCAGGTCGCCCTCGAGGTGCGCGACCGTCCCCTCGGTGATCGGCACCGGCTTGTCGATCGCGATCCGCACCCGGATCCGCCCCGGCTCGCCGCGGTCGAGGTCGATCGCCATCACCCGGCCGACGCGGACGCCGGAGAAGGTCACGGGGGAGCCGACCAGCAGGCCCGAGACCGAGCGGTCGAGCACCACGTCATATTCGCGCCCGGTGCTGCGGCTGCTCGCCGTCAGCCACAAAGCGAAGGCGACCAGAGCCGCGAGCGCCAGCGCCACCACGATCCCGACGAAGATTCTGTTGGACCGTGTTTCCACGCGCGTCTCCCGAGAGCCTTTCGATTAGCTGCGGGCGCGCGCTTAGGCAACGCCGCCCAGACGCGGGGGGTTCGGGCCGCGCTAGCCTTCGCCGACGGCGGGAAGCGCGAGATAGTGGAGCCGCCGCACCTCGCGCCGCCCCCGCACCACCGTGTCGAGGATCAGGCCGACCGCGAAGCTCAGCGCCGCCACCACCATCAGGCCGGTGACGAGGATGGCGGTCGGGAAGCGCGGCACCAGGCCGGTCTCGGCATAGGTGACGGCGAGGGGCACGGCGAGGACGACGCCGAGCGCGGCGAGGAAGGCCGCGAAACCGCCGTAGAACAGCACCGGCCGCTCGATCCGGAACAGGTGCAGGATGGTGCGCATGATCCGCCAGCCGTCGCGGTAGGTCGACAGCTTGGAATGGGAGCCTTCGGGCCGGGCGCCGTAGGCGGTGACGATTTCGGCGACCGGCATGGCGAGCTCCAGCGCGTGGACGCTGATCTCGGTCTCGGTCTCGAAGCCGCGCGACAGAGCCGGGAAGCTCTTGACGAAGCGGCGCGAGAAGACCCGGTAGCCCGAAAAGATGTCGGTGAAGGTGCGGCCGAACAGGCTGGCGAGGATGCCGGTGAACAGGCGATTGCCCATCCGGTGGCCGCGGCGATAGGCGTCCTCCAGCTCGGAGCGGCGCGCGCCGACCACCATGTCGAGCCGCTCGTCCACCAGGCGGCCGACCATCTCGGGCGCGGCGCCGGCATCGTAGGTCGCGTCGCCGTCCGCCATCACATAGACGTCCGCCTCGACGTCGGCGAACATGCGGCGCACGACGTGGCCCTTGCCCTGCATCCGCTCCTCGCGGACGATCGCCCCGGCCGCGCGCGCCACCTCGGCGGTGCGGTCGGAGCTGTTATTGTCGTAGACGTAGATGCGGGCGCCCGGCAGCGCGGCGCGGAAGGCGGCGATGGTCTGGCCGATCGCCGCTTCCTCGTTGAAGCAGGGGAGGAGGACGGCGATGCGCAAGGGGGCGGGCGCCCCGTCTTCGGCCTTCACGAGCCGCCCCCCGGCCATCCTCTTTCCTTAGTCCTTGCTCTTGGCCTTCTTCGCCGCGGGCTTCTTGGCGGGCTTGGCCTCGCCTTCGGACGCGGGTTCGGCCTTCTTGGCTTTCGCCTTCTTCGGCTTGTCCTCGGCGGCGTCGTCCGCCTTGGCCTTCTTCGCCGCGGCCTTCTTGGCCTTGGGCTTGTCCTCATGGTCATGGGCGTGATCGTGGCCGCAGCCCGGGCCGTGGACATGGCCGGTCTCGACCGACTCGATCTCGGCCTGCAGCTCCTCGCGGGTCACCGTGCGGTCGCTGATCTCGGCCTTCTCGAACAGGAAGTCGACGACCTTATCTTCGAACAAAGGCGCCCGAAGCTGCGCCGCCGCCATCGGCTCGTTGCGGACATATTCGACGAACTTCTGCCGGTCTTCGGGGCGATATTGCTGCGCCGCCTGCATGATCAGCTGGTTCATCTCATTCTGGCTGATCTGGATGTTGTTGCGGTTGCCGATCTCCGAAAGGAGCAGGCCGAGGCGCACGCGGCGCTCCGCGATCGCGCGATAATCCTCGCGCTCCGCTTCCATCTCGGCGCGGGCGGCCTCCGGGTCGGGCTCGTGGCCGGCCTCGTGCTCGAGCTGCTGCCAGATCTGGGCGAACTCGGCCTCGACCATCGAGGGCGGGACCTCGAACTGGTGGCGGCTGGCGAGCTCGTCGAGCAGCTTGCGCTTCATGTGGGTGCGGGTCAGCCCGTTCAGCTCCTGCTCGGCCTGGCCCTTCAGCAGCTCCTTGAGCTGGTCGAGCCCTTCGAGGCCCATCGCCTGCGCGAAGCCGTCGTCGATCTTCATCTCGCGCGGCTTCTGGACCTCGCCGACGGTGACCTCGAACTGCGCCTGGCGGCCCTTCAGGTAATCAACCGGATAGTCTTCGGGGAAGGTGACGTCGAGCGTGCGCTGCTCGTTCGCCTTGGCGCCGACCAGCTGGTCCTCGAAGCCCGGGATGAGCCGGCCCGAGCCGAGCTCGACGCGCATCGCCTCGCCCTTGCCGCCTTCGAACGGCGTGCCGTCGACGCTGCCTTCATAGTCGATGATGACGAGATCGCCCTGGGCAGCGGCATAATCGGCCGGCGCCGGGTCGAAGCTCTTCTGGCCGCTGGCGAGACGCTCCAGCTGCTCGTTCACTTCCGCTTCGGTCGGCTCGACCCGCAGGCGCTCGAGCTTCAGCTCGTCGATATTGGGCGCGGGAAGGTCCGGGAGCGTCTCGAGCTCGACCGTGACGACCGCATCCTTGCCGGGGCCGCCTTCCTCGAGGCTGACGGCGGGCTGCATCGCCGGGCGCAGCTTCTCGTCGGAGATCAGCTTCTGGACGCCTTCCTGCACCGCCGTCTCCAGCGCCTGCTGCTCGAGCGCGGGCCCGTGCATCTTGCGGACGAGGTTGGCGGGGACCTTGCCCGGGCGGAAGCCGGGCATCCGCACCTGCGGCGCGACCTTCTTGATCTCGCCGTCGATCCGCGCGTCGATCTCCTTCTTGGGGATGGTGATCCGGTAGGCGCGCTTCAGGCCCTCGTTCAACGTCTCGACAGTCTGCATAGGAAAGGCTCTACTCTCGTCTCGGGATGTGGCGGCTTGTCGCATGCGGGCCGGGCGAAGCTGGTGCGGGCGAAGGGACTCGAACCCCCACATCTTTCGATACTGGAACCTAAATCCAGCGCGTCTACCAGTTCCGCCACGCCCGCCGGGCCGCCGGTCGGCGGCGTCTATAGCAGGGTGCGCGCCCGGAGCAAGCGGGCTTGACCCGACCCCGCTTCCGTGACGCGCGGCGATGGGCTAGCAGCGGCGGATGGCAAAGGCGCCCAGGCTCAAGGTCTTCCGCACGCCGATCGGCTTTCACGACGCCTATGTCGCGGCGCCGAGCCAGAAGGCCGCGATCGAGGCGTGGGGGAGCGGCAAGGACATCTTCGCGCGCGGAGAGGCGGAGCTTGTCACCGATCCGGCGCTGACCGCCAAGCCGCTCGCCGATCCGGGACGGGTGATCAAGAGGCTGCGCGGCAGCGCCGCCGAGCAGATCGCCGCCCTCGGCCCCGTCGGCGGCGGCCCCGGCAAGCGCAAGGCCAAGGCGGCGGAGGCGAAGCCGCCCAAGCCGAAGAAGCCGCCCCCGCGCCCGAGCCGGGCGAAGCTGGAGAAGGCCGAGGCGGCGGTCGCCAAGGCGCGGGAGACGCGCAGCGCCGCGCTGGCGGAAATCGCCGAGCGGCAGGCGGCGCTGGAGCGCGAGCGGCGCGCGGTGGCGAAGACGCACGATGCGGCGCTGGAGCGGCTCACCCGCGCCCGGGACGAGGCGGAGGCCTCCTACGAGGAGGCGCTGCGCAAGTGGCGCGGCTGAGCGGGCTATGCCTGCTCAGAGCTCCCAGCCGGCGCGGTACTGGCGATCGAGATAGCGGTTCGCCTCCTCGCCGTTGGTGACGCGGCCGCGGGCGCCGTCGTAGAGGATCGGCTGGCCGGCGCGCAGGGCGACCATGCCGAGGATCATCGTCTCGTTGAGCGGCACCGCATCCTCGAAGGGGGAGGAGGCCGCCTCCTCGCCGCGGATGGCGCGGATCCAGTTCATCTCGTGGCCGCCCATGCCGCCCGCGATGCGCGGCAGCGACGGCGCTATGGCGGCGGCGCGCGCCTCGACTCCGTCGCCGATCAGCGTCGGATTGGTGCCGTAGGTCTCGTGCATCAGCATGCCGCGCTCGCCGACGAACAGCACACCCCCGCCCGGGTCCATGGTCTTGCCGGCGGGAAGGCCCTCGGGCGTCGGCGGCATCAGCCCGCCGTCATACCAGGTCATGCCGACCGGCCCCGCCTTGGCGCGGCCGAATTCGTAATGGGTGACGCTGGCGAGCGGGTAGGAAGTGAGCTCGTCCGGCCCCTTCCCGTCCCACGGATTGGTGTCGCCGCCCCACGGGCTGTGGCGGGTCTCGACGCGGGTCGGCAGGCCCGTCTCCAGCGCCCAGACCGGAAAGTCGATGAGGTGGGCGCCCATGTCGCCCAGTGCGCCGACACCGAACGGCACCCAGCCCCGCCAGTTGAAGTGGGCGTAGGACGGGTGATAGCCCCAGTCGACCGCCGCCGGGCCGAGCCACACGTCCCAATCGAGACTGGCGGGCTTGGGCTGCGGCGCGGGCCTCGCAATGCCCTGCGGCCAGACCGGCCGGTTGGTCCAGATATGGACGTGGCGCACCTTGCCGATCGCGCCGCCGCGGATCAGCTCCACCACCCGGCGGCCGTCGTCGCCGCTATGGCCCTGATTGCCCATCTGGGTGACGAGCGTCTTGTTCTTGCGGGCCAGGTCGAGCAGCACGCGGCCTTCGCGCACCGTGTAGGTGAGCGGCTTTTGCACATAGACGTGGATGCCGCGCTCCATCGCCATCTTCGCCGCGAGCGCATGGTGATGGTCGGGCGTGGCGATGACGACCGCGTCGATGTCCTTCGCCGCGTCGAACATGCGGCGATAGTCGGCGAACTTCGCCGCCTTCTCATAGGCTTCGACCAGCGGCAGCCGTTCGGGAATGACCTGGCCCTCTCGGTTCCTCAGCGAGCGGGCGACATGCTCGAAATCGGGATCGGCGAGCGCGACGATATTCTGGTCGGCGAGGCGCGACATGTTCGATGCGCCCATGCCGCCGGCCCCGATCGCGGCGACGTTGACCCGGTCGCTCGGCGCCAGCTTGCGCTGCGCGCCAAGGCCGCGGCTCGGCAGGATGATGAGGCTGGCGGCGGCGGCGGCGGTGCCGACGAAAGCGCGGCGGCTCAGCGCCCCCGGCGTCGCGGTCTCGGTCATGCGGTCAGTTCCCCCCGTGGTGCGCACTCGCCTCCGCGGCTTGAAGCTCGCGGATCCAGATGTTGCGGAAGCTCATCGGCGCGCTCGGATCGCCATGGTCCTGCAGCTTGATCGGCGTCGGCCCGTGCGCCTGGTAGCGCGGCGGGCCGATATAGGTCGTCTCGCCGCCGAGCGCGACGCGATCGTGGATCAGCACGCCGTTGTGGAAGGCGGTGAGATAGGCCGGACTCCTGAGGCTGCCGTCGGCGTTGAAGCGCGGCGCCGTCCAGACGACGTCGTAGGTCTGCCACTCCCCCGGCGGCCGCATCGCGTTCGCCCGCGGCGGCGTCTGCTTGTAGATGCTTCCCGCCTGCCCGTTGACGTAGGTCTCGTTCCGGTAGCTGTCGAGGATCTGGAGCTCGTAGCCGGCATCGCCGCCCCCGGTCGAGGCGAGGAACAGGCCGCTATTGCCCCTGCCCTGCCCTTCGCCGTCGATATGCGGCGGGATCCGCCATTCGAGGTGGAGCTGGTAATCGGTGAACCTGCGCTTCGTCTCGATATTGCCGGTGCCCTTCCGAACGGTGAAGACGCCGTCCTCGACCGTCCACTGCGCCGGCGCGCCGTCCTTCACCGACACCCATTCCTCCAGCCCGCCGGAGCCGAACAGGACGATGGCGTCCGAGGGCGGCGACGTGGAGACGGCCGGGCCGGGCGTCACCACGGGGGGCTTGGGCGCCCATTGCTCGGTATCTTCCGGCCTGGGCTTGGCGGGCATGGCGGCTGCCTGGACGAGGAGGAGAGCGAGCGCGGATGCGGTGAACATCGCCAAGGGATACCATGATCCATCCCATCGTCCAGACGATTTAGCGGTCGCGAGTCGGCCCGCTGGGGGGCACGGCGAAGGCTCAGCGCGGGTCGCGACGCCCGGCGGGGCCGGAGCCGGCGGCGTCCGCTTCCTCCGGCAAGCCGGGCGGCGTGAGGCCGTTGGCCTTGTACCAGCCGGGCGGATCGCGCTTCAGCCGCGCGGCCATGTCGGGCAGCACGTCGAGCAGCCGGCGCTCGGGCGCCCAGCCGAGCAGGTCGCGGGCGCGGGAGACGTCGAGATCGTAATGGTCGTCGGCGAGGAGGACCATGAACGGCTTGACGAACGGCTCCTCCCCCTTGTCGAGCGCGTCCGGGATGAGCGGCTCGAGCGCGTCCTGCGCCCAGGCGCCGGCGGCGGCGATCGGCTTGGGGAGGCGCAGCGTGGTCCACGCGTCGCGGCCATGGATCAGGCGGCCGATCTCGTCCTGGAGCTCGTCGTAGGTGGGCGCGGACGGTTCGCCGATCAGGATCGCGACCTCGGCGGGAAGCGCATCCCTGCGGTCGATCGTGCGGCGGAAGGCCTCGGCCATATCGTCGCGGTGGAGCATCGCCTGGCCGGTGTCCGTATCGCCGGGGTAGAAATGGCTCTGGAGATCGCGCTGGTGGATGCGCGCGATCTGGTGCGCGAGGGTCGGCACCATCGTCTCTTCGTCATAGACGCCGGCGAGGCGGAGGATCACCCGGGGGATCCCGCCCGCTTCCTCGCGCACCGCCTGCTCGGCGGCGGCCTTGGAGCGCGGATAGGCCCAGCGCGGGCCGATCGGCTGGTTCTCGTCGATCGTCTCCCCCGCCTCCCCCGGCGCGTGGACCAGCATGGTGCTGGCATAGACGAACTGCTCGACCTCGAACCGTTGCAGCGCGCGGAGCAGCAACCGGGTGCCCTCGACGTTGAGCGTGTCGTAGAGCGGATGCTCCTCGCCGGTGAAATCGAAATAGGCCGCGAGGTGGACGACGCTGGCGATCCGCCCGCCCCAACGCGCGCGGAACGCGTCGAGCGCGGCTGCGAGTGAGTCCTGCGAGGTCAGGTCCGCCTCCAGGACCTCGAAATCGGCATCGCCCGCATCGCGGTCGAGGCCGACCACCTGATAGGCGTCGGAGAGCGCGGCGGCGATCGTCCGGCCGAGATTGCCCGCCGCCCCGGTGATCAGGACGACGGGCCTGGTCTCGCTGCCGGGCTCGGTCATTCGAGCCTCAGACGACGGTGCTGGGGCGGTTTTCCGGCCGGCCGGTCGGTTCCTGGTCGCCCTGCGGCGCGGGCCTCAGCAGCCAGCTCGTCACCGCCGCGGCCCCGGCGCCGACGGCGGCGACCGTCGCCACCGTCTTCACCGGGTGGGTGCGCCACGAAGTGTAGAGGCTGGACTTGCGCATGAAGCTGTCCTGGTCCCCGTACATGTCGCCCGAGCCGCCGGCCTTGTGGAGGCCACCTTCCATGTCGCGCGGCGGCATCGACGCGTCCTTGGCGAGCACCGGGAAGGCGCGGGAGAAGACGCGGTCGGCAACGTTGGGAATGTAGCGCTGCATCCAGGTCATCATCCGGCCGGAGCCGCCGACGATCACGTCGCGGATCGGGTCCTCGGCGGCGCGCAGCACCGCTTCGGCGACGATCTCCGGCGCGTAGACGGGCGGCGGGACGACGGACGCTGCATCCATGTAGTTCTTCGAATGGTCGCCAAAGGGGGTGTGGATGCCGGCCGGCTTGATCAGGGTGACGTGGACCGGCGCGCCTTCCTCGATCAGCTCCTGCCGGAGCGAATCGGTGAAACCCTTCACCGCATGCTTGGTCGCCGCATAGGCGCCGAGCACGGGCACCGGCATGTCGGACGCGATCGAGCCCTGGTTGATCAGCGTGCCGCCTTTCGCCTTCATGTGCTTCAGCGCCTCGAGCGAGCCGTAGACGACGCCCCAATAATTGGTCTGGAAGACGCGCTCATGATCCTCGTCGCTGATCTCCTCGAGCTTGGCGTAGACGCCGACGCCGGCGCAGTTGAACCAGGTGTCGAAGCCGCCGTGGCGCTCGACGATCGTGTCGACGGCTTCGCGGACCTGTTCGCGCACGCCCATGTCGGCGGTGACGTAGTCGCAGCGCCCGCCCTCCGCCCTGATCTCGTCGCAGATCCTGCGGCAGCCTTCCGCGTCCCGCGACAGGATGATCACGTTGGCGCCGCGCCCGGCCGCCATCCTCGCGGTGGCGAGGCCGATCCCGGACGAGCCTCCGGTGATGACGATGGTCTGTTCTTTCAAAGGCTTGGGCGAATGGCGCATGGCGGGGCTCCTCGGGGCTTTGGCGGTTCGGATGGGGCGCGCGTTACGCGCGGCGCTTTCCGGACCAACGGACCTCCGGCGCGCCTGTTCCGGGATCAGGCGAGGAGCGCGGGAAAGCCCTGCCAGAGGATCGCGACCAGCGCGATGCCGGCGATCAGCGCCGCGATGCGGTGCTTCCAGCCGGTGAACTCGTCGCCCGCCGCGCGGCCGGCGCGCAGGGCGCCCCGCAGCAGCCATCCGGCCGCCGCGAGGCAGAGCAGGGTGACGATCCCGGTCAGCACCCGCGCGAGCATCGTGCCGGGGAAGATGCTGGCGATGGCGTAGAGGGTGAAGAAGTGGACGGTCCACACCAGCATGCCGCCGAGCAGGAGCGCCCAGCGCCGCATCACAGCGCCCCCGGGACGAGCCGCGTCAGAAGCGCGGCGAGCAGGCCCTGCCCCGCCGTGTAGACGAGGAACATGACGGTGAGATCGAAGCTGTTGTTGCGCGGACGGGTGACGAGGCCGCGGCTGTTGCGGGCGGCGAGGTAGAGCGCCATCAGCAGCGAGATGGCGACCAGCATCGCCTCGGTCGCGAGGAAGGCGTGGACCACCGCCCCCTGCCCGCTCTGCTCGGGCGACAGGCCGCTCGCGCGCCAGCTGTGGAAATCCACCCCCAGGGTGACGAGCAGCGCGCCGGCGGACAGCAGGATCATCGTCGCCGGGCTCCACAGGGTGGAGCTCTCCCGCGTCAGCAGCCACCAGCCGAGCAGGGCCAGCGCCCCCGCCGCGCCATAGCCGCCGCCGATAGGGAGGAGCCAGAGGAGGTCCGGCGGCGACACCCAGAATTGCGGGTGGATGCCGAGCAGATAGAGATAGGCGAACACCGTCATCAGGAAGATCATGAAGATGACGATCAGCAGCACCGTCATCGCCCACCAGCCATGGGTCGAGCGGCCGGTGACGTAGGTGGGGAGCATGATCCCGGCGCCGACGTCCACTTCCTCCGGGGCGACGGGGCGGTCGGTCTCCCACAGCCAGCGCAGCACGCACGGTATGGTGACGATCCCGCTGATCACGGCCGGCGTATAGGCCTGGATGGTCAGCAGCAGGAAGAAGCCGGCGGTGAAGACGGCCGCGAGCAAGGGCCAGGGCGACGGGCCGGGCATGATCTGGAGATATTGCGGCTCGGCGCGCATCGGGCTGGTGATCAGCGTCTCGCGATGGCCGGTCGGCGCGTTGGGGAGGAAATAGCGCCCCTCCTCCACGTCCTTGCAGATGTTCGGGTCGTCCCAGAGCGGCTGGCGGCTGCGCACGACCGGGATGCTGCGCGCCGAATAGAGGCCGGTGGGCAGCCATTCGAGCGTGCCGCCCTGATAGACGTTCCCGGCGTCGCGCTCGACGGTGAAGCGGAAGTTGCGGGCGAGATCGAGGAGGAACAGGAGGACCCCGGCGCCGAGCACGAAGGCGCCGATGGTGGAGATGAAATTGGTCAGCTCCAGCTCGCTGCCGGGAAGATAGGTGTAGACCCGCCGCGGCATGCCCATGAAGCCGGTGAGATGCATCGGCAGGAAGGTGATCTGCATGCCGGCGAACATCAGCCAGAACACCCATTTGCCGAGCCGCTCCGACAACGGGCGCCTGCTCGTCATCCCCATCCAGTAATAGAAGGTGGCGAACAGCGGGAACACCATGCCGCCGATCAGCACGTAATGGAGGTGGGCGACGATGAAGTGGGTGTCGTGCACCTGCCAGTCGAACGGCACCATCGCCACCATCACGCCGGTGAGGCCGCCGAGCACGAAGGTGAAGAGGCCGCCGAGCACGAACAGGGTGGGCACATTGAATCGCGGCCTGCCGCTGGCGAAGGTGGCGATCCAGGCGAAGACCTGGATGCCCGCCGGCACGCTCACCGCCATGCTCGCCGCCGAGAAGAAGCCGATCGACAGGGTCGGCATGCCGGTCGCGAACATGTGGTGGGACCAGACGCCGAAGCTGATGAAGGCGGTGGCGAGGAAGGCGAGGACGATGAGGTTGTGCCCGACCAGCCGGGTGCGCGCCAAGGCCGGGATCATCGTCGAGACCAGAGCCGCGGCGGGGAGGAAGATGATGTAGACCTCCGGATGGCCGAAGAACCAGAAGAGGTGCTGCCACAGCAAGGGATCGCCGCCGCGCGTCGGATCGAAGAACGGCCAGTTGAGCGCGCGTTCGAGCTCGAGGAGAAGGGTGCACAGGATCACCGCCGGGAAGGCGATGATGATCATGGCGGCGAAGACCAGCATGCCCCAGGCGAAGATCGGCATCTTTGCGAGCGTCATCCCGGGCGCGCGGGTGCGCAGCACGCCGACGATGATCTCGATCGCCCCGGCGATGGCGGAGATCTCGATGAAGCCGATGCCGAGCAGCCAGAAATCGGCGTTGATGCCGGGCGAGAAGGTGGTGCTGGTGAGCGGCGGGTACATGAACCAGCCGCCGTTCGGCGCGAGGCCCACGAAGAGCGAGGCGAAGAAGCACAGGCCGCCGACGAAATAGGCCCAGAAGGCGTAGGCGGAGAGACGCGGGAACGGCAGATCGCGCGCGGCGAGCATCTGCGGCAGCAGCATGACGCCGAGAGCCTCCGCCGCCGGCACGGCGAACAGGAACATCATCACCGTGCCGTGCATCGTGAAGAACTGGTTGTACGTCTCCTGCGGCAGGATGCCGTTCAGCGGCAAAGCGAGCTGCGCCCGCATCACGAGGGCGAGGACCCCCGCCAGCAGGAAGAAGAGGAAGGCGGCGGCGACGTACCAGACGCCGATATAATTGTTGTTGACGATGGTGAGCCTGGCGAGGCCGCGCGGCGCGCGCCAGATGCGGTTCAGCTCCGCGACCTCGCTTTCGGAGCGCGCCTCCTTGGTCGGGAACCGGTCGTAGAGCTTCGGGTCGAAGCCGGTCTCCGACGTCACTTCTGCGCCTCGAGATAAAGGGCGAGCGCCTGCAGATCGTCGCCGGAGAGGACGTGGTAGGGCGGCATGCGGTTGGCCGGCTTGATCGCCTGGCTGTTGCCGATCCAGCCCATCATCGTGCCGCGATTGTTGGGGAGGATGCCGGCGCCCAGCGTCCGCCGCGTGCCGACATGGGTGAGGTCCGGCCCCGCCATGCCGTTCGCACCGGTCCCGGCGATGCGGTGGCAGGCGGCGCAGCCGGCGCTTTCGAACAGCGCAGCGCCCCGCGCCGCCTGCGGATCGACCGGCAGGGCGGGAGAGGGCCGCGTCCGCGCCGCCATCAGCCGCGCGAACTGCTCGGGCGGGTGCGCGACGACGACGAGACCCATCAAGGCGTGCGGCCCGCCGCAATATTCGGCGCACTGGCCGCCGAACACGCCGGGCTTGTCCGCCTGGATGCGCATCGTGTTGACCCGCCCCGGAATCATGTCGAGCTTGCCCGACAGGCGCGGCACCCAGAAGCTGTGGATGACGTCGGCCGAGAGCAGTTCCAGCACCACCGGCTCCCCGACCGGAATGTGGATCTCGTTGGCGTCGAGCGAGGCCGGCTCTCCGTCCGGGCCGAGATAGGCGATCCGCCACCACCACATCTCGCCGGTCACCCGCACCCGGATCTCCTCCCCCGTCTCGGGCGCGGAGAGGCTGCGGGTCAGCGACAGGCCGTAGATCAGCAGCGCGGTGAGGACGACGATCGGAAAGGCGATGCCGCCGATCCAGATCACCCTGGTGCCGCCGAGCTTCTCGCGGTGCCTCTCCTTGCCGAACAGTGCGATCCACAGCGCGGCGACGACGATCGCGGTCACCGCCGCCGCCATGGCGAGCAGGATCCAGGCGAGCGTCGCGATCGATCCGGCATAGGGGCCGGCGGGATCGAAGACGGGAGGCGGCCAGCCTTCGAGCATCAGCGCTCCCCCATTTCATAGAGATAGGCGGCGGCGTCGCGCGATTCCGCCTCGCTGAGCGGCATGGCCGGCATGGTGGTGCCGGGCAGCAAGGCGGGCGCGTTGCGCAGGAAGGCGGCGAGGATGTCGGGGCGGTTGGGAAGCTGGCCGGCGATCAGCCCGCGGTCGGCGAAGCCTTCCAGCGACGGCCCCACCTTCCCTTGCGGCCAGCGTATCCCGGGGATGGTGTGGCAGGCGCCGCAGCCGGCGCGCTCCATCGCCGCCTTGCCGCGCGCGGCATCCGCTTCAGGCATGAAGCTGCGCTCCTCCGGCGGCGGCTTGCAGGCGCCCGCGAGGAGCAGCAGCGCGATCGAAGCGGAAGCCCTCGGCAATCGTCCCCCTGTCGGCTCGCGGTTCATCCATGTTTCGCTTCCGGAACCGATGCGGCGGCGCGACGGTTCCCGCCTCGCATGGAAAGTTTGCCGCGTCTCGTCCCGATGCTCGCCTTCGCCGCGCTCGCCGCCGGCTGCAGCGACGTCTCCGCCACCTCCGCGGAGCGCTTCGCCGAGGACGGGCGCCTGATCGCGTTGAGCGGCGCCCAGGCCGGCGCGGCCAATGCCTGCTTCACCTGCCACGGGCTGGATGGCGGCGGAGACGGCGCCGGCGCGCCGCGCCTGGCCGGGCTCGACATCGGCTATCTCGCCCGCCAGCTCGAAGCCTATGCGGACGGACGGCGCCGCCACACGCAGATGGAATGGATCGCCGCGCGCCTCAGCCCGACCGAGCGGCAAAAGGTGTCGGCTCATTATGCGGCGATGCCGTTCGAGACGGCGGCGCGGGCGATGCCGCAGCCGGCGCCCGCCCTCTACCATCGCGGAGATCCGGCGCGCGGCCTCGCCGCCTGCGCCGATTGCCACGGGCCGCGCGGACAGGGCGTCGGCCCCGCCAACCCGCCGCTCGCCGGGCAGCCCGCCGCCTATCTCGCCCACCAGATCGAGGCGTGGCGGCTGAGCAAACGCCGCAACGATCCAGGGAACGTCATGCTCGAGATCAGCCGCCGCCTCACTCCGCGGGAAGCCGCGGCGCTCTCGGCTTATGCTGCCGCGCTTCCCGGGGATCCTCCGCGTCGGGGATCTCCGGAAGCATCCCCCGAAGCACGTCGTGGCGATCCCAGAAATGATGCTTCAGCGCCGCCCCCACGTGCGCCGGAACCAGGACCAGGAGCAGGATGACGAGGAGGTGGTGGATGTCCTCGGCAATGTCCATCGCCGCATAGCGCATCTCGAGCGGTAACGTCTCGAACGGCATTTGCGGCCACGGGACGACGCCCGCCAGACGCAGCGGACCCGGCTCGGCGAGCGCCGACCACATCGCCCACCCGCTCAGCGGCAGCCCGAAGAAGCAGAAGTAGAAGAGGTAGTGGGTCCAGTGCGCGGCGGTCGTCTTCCAGCCTTGCCGGTCGGCGTCGTTGACCGGGCCCGGGATCACCGCCCGCCACATCAGGCGGAGGATGGCGAGGAGGAGGATCGGGAGGCCGACGGCGCTGTGCACCTCGTAGGCGAAGATTTTGTCCCCGCCCGGCGGAATTATGCCGGTGTAGAAGCCCCAGCCGAGCTGGAACAGGACGAGCGCCGCCATCACCCAGTGGAAGACGATGCCGACCGGCGAGTATCGATCGCGTTCGGTATATTTCGCCGCCCAGTGGCGCAGCGCCGCGATCATGCCGGCTGCGAGCGCCGGTCTTCGCGGCCGAACCAGCGCCCCGTCAGCAGCAGGGCCGCGGCGAGGTAGAGGCCGGCGGCCGGCGCCCACATGATCAGTCCGGCGACCTGCTGGTCCTCCAGCGGCGCGAAGCCCCAGGCGGCCGTCGTGAGGTAATGCGGGGCGTAGAGGGCAGAATTGCTGAACGTGATCAGCGCGCCGAGCAG
>JBKBVA010000199.1:0-5098 GCA_046289665.1 Allosphingosinicella sp. | reverse complement strand
CATCGAAGACGGCACGATGCGCGTGCTCGACTGGCCGCGGCTGGCGGCGATCGCCCATTACGATCCCGCCCGGCTCGGTCTGCGCGAGGCGGACGAGGACGCGCCGCCGCTCCCGGACGAGGAGGAGGAGACGCCGCCCCTCGTCACCGCCGCCGGCGATCCGGCGCATTTCGTTTAGGCTCGTCCTGCTCCCCCCGTCATGCCGGACTTGATCCGGCATCCACCTTCTTCCCGGCCGAGGCGCCCAAGGGAAGGTGGACCCCGGATCAAGTCCGGGGTGACGGATCAGGTCGCGGGCGACGGACTTGCTAGGCCTGCCCGCCTCCCGCCGTGTCGGGATGGTCGGAGGGATCGTCCCCGCTTTGCGGCGAGGGTTCGGTCGGCTGTTCGGTGAAGCCCTCGATCCCGGCCAGCTCCTCGACGTCGCGGCGGATTTCGACCGCGCTGGTGGCGTAGAGCACGACCAGCTCGGCGATCGATTTCAGCGCGTGGATGTGGATCCGCTCGTAGCTGTGGCTGGCGTCGATGCCGAAGGTGATGAGCGCGGTGCGCACGTCCGCGCCGCCTTCCAGCGCCGAGGCGCTGTCGGAGCGATAGTAGCGGAAGACGTCGCGCTGGTAGCGTATGCCATTGTCCTCGCACAGGCGGATGAGCTTGCGGGTGAGGTGGTAGTCGAACGGCCCGACCTGGTCGGCCATGCCGATGGTGACGCCGAATTCGGCGCTGTTCTGCCCCGGCGCGGTCGTGCCGTTGTCGATCGAGACCATCGAGACGACGTTGTCGAGCAGCACGGAAGAGGCGCCCGAGCCCACTTCCTCGGTGATGGTGAAGATGAAGTGGATGTCGACCGGCGTCGCCATCTTCGCGTCGACCATCGCCTTGATCGCAGCGAGGGCCGCGGCGCAGCCGGCTTTGTCGTCGAGATGGCGCGAGACGATATAGCCGTTGTCGAGGAATTCGGTGCCGGTGTCGATCGCCACGAAATCGCCGATATGGACGCCCAGCGCCTCGGTGGTGGCGCGGTCGTAGCAATCGGCGTCGATCCGCACCTCGACATGGCGCCAGCCGACCGGCTGGGTGTCGACCTCCTCGTTGAAGGTGTGGCCGGACGCCTTCAGGGGCAGGATCGTGCCGCGGAAGCTCCCCGTCTCCGTGAAGACGGTGCAGCGGGTCGTCTCGGCGGCGCGGGCCGACCAGGTGCCGATCGGCACCATTTCGAGCCGGCCGTTCTCCTTGATCATCTTCACCGTCGCGCCGAGCGTGTCGAGGTGCGAGACGACCGCGCGGGCCCCCTCCGCCTCGCGGCCGTGATACAGGGCCAGGATCGAGCCGCGGCGGGTGACCGAATAGTCGATCCCCAGCCGCTCCAGCTCCTCCGAGACGTGGCGGACGACGGTGTCGGTGTAGCCCGTGGGGCTGGGTATGGCGAGCAGCCGGGCGAGCTGGTCCTTCAGATAGTCGGTATCAATCGTGGGGAGCATCGTTCCTCCTGGCCTCGCGCGCCGATGCCGGCATGCTCAGCGGGAAAAGCAGGTCGATGAAGCGCTCGGCGGTCGGCTGCGGCTCGTGGTTGGCGAGGCCGGGCCGC
The DNA here is from genome assembly GCA_046289665.1 of Allosphingosinicella sp. Classification (GTDB taxonomy): domain Bacteria; phylum Pseudomonadota; class Alphaproteobacteria; order Sphingomonadales; family Sphingomonadaceae; genus Allosphingosinicella. The sequence continues at coordinate 3,510 of JBKBVA010000199.1, read as the reverse complement.
TCATTGGCTTCGATGAAGACGTAATCGGGCTCGGTCGGGTTCCGGACGATGAAGTCGACGCCGACGACCGGGATCTCGATAGCCCGCGCCACCTTGATCGCCGCCTCGACGAGGCGCGGATGGACCATGGCGGTGACGTCGTGGATGGTGCCGCCGGTGTGGAGGTTGGCGGCCTTGCGCACCGGGAAGGCGAGGCCTTCGGGCGGCACGTCGTCGAAGGTGAAGCCGGCCTTGGCGACGGTGCGCTCGGTCTCGCCGTCGAGGGGAATGGTCGATTCCCCGCCCGTCGCGGCGGACCGGCGGCGGCTCTGCCGCTCGATCAGCGCCCGCACCGTGTCGCGGCCGTTGCCGACCACTTCGGCCGGGCGGCGGATCGCGGCGGCGACGAGCTTGAAGCCGATGACGATGAGGCGCAGGTCGTCGCCCTTGTGGTAGCTTTCGACGAGGACGCGGCCCGAATGGGCGCCGGCGACCTCGATCGCCCGCTCGACCGCCTCCATCGTGTCGAGATCGACGGCGACGCCGCGGCCCTGCTCGCCGCGGGCGGGCTTCACCACCAGCGAGCCGTGTTTCTCCAGCATCGCGCGCACCGCGTCCATGTCGGAGGCCTCGACCTCCTCGGGCACCGACACGCCCGCCGCCTCGACGATACGGCGCGTCATCGCCTTGTCGTCGCAGATGGACAGCGCAACCGCGCTGGTCAGCTCGGTCAGCGATTCGCGGCAGCGTATCGTCCGTCCGCCCGAATGGAGCTGGAACAGGCCGCCCGCCGCGTCGATCACGTCGACGCCGATCCCCCGCCGCCGCGCCTCGTTGATGATGATCCGGGCATAGGGGTTCATGTCCTTGGCCGGATCGTTGCCGGCGAACAGCCGCTCGTTGATGACGTTCCGGCGCTTCACCGCGAAGACGGGCAGCCGGTGGAAGCCGAGCTTGTCGTATAGCGCTATCGCCCCTTCATTGTCGTGGAGGACGGAGAGGTCCATGTAGCCGGCGCCGCGTGCGATATAATGTTCGGCGAGCCAGCGGATCAGGGCCTCGCCGACGCCCGGATGCGGCGTCTGCGGATCGACCGCGAGCGTCCACAGCGACGAGCCCTTGTCGGGATCGTCGAAGGCGATCGAATGGTCGATCCCCATCACCGTGCCGACGATCGCGCCGGTCTCTTCGTCCTCGGCGACGAAATAGGTGAGCAGGCGCGCCTCGTCGTGGCGCTCGAAGAAATCGGGGCGCACCTGGACCATGCGGTGGAGCGCGTAGAGCCGGTTCACCGCATCCGCGTCGGTATCGGGCACCATCCGCCGCACGAAGAAGCCGGACTGCTTGCGGTGCAGCGGCCGGTAGGTGGTGAGGTTCAGCCGATAGGTGTGGGACGGATCGAGGAACAATTCGGCCGGCGCCGAGGCGATCAGCACGTGCGGATCGGTGACGTACATCGCGATGTCGCGCTGGTCGCCGCCCTCGGCCCGGATCTCGGAGACGAGCGCGTCGGGCTCGGTGAAGGTGTGGGCGAACAGGATCCGCCCCCAGCCGCAATCGACGATCGCGTTCGCCTTCGGCTGCTTCTCCTCGTGCGGATAATGGCCGAAGGGCAGGCGCTCGGGCCGGCGGCGCTTCTTGAAGATCCGGAGCGCCATCAGCCGACCCCGTGCTGCTGGAGCCAGAGTTCGAGCAGCCCGACCTGCCACAGCTCCGAGCCCCTCAGCGGCGTGATGTGCGCGGTCGGCTCGTCGAACAGGGTCTCGAGATAGCCTCTGTCGAACAGGCCGCGCGAACGCGCCGCCTCGCTGGACAGCGCATCGCGCACCAGATCGAGATAGGGCCCGTCGATATATTTGAGCGCCGGCACCGGGAAATAGCCCTTGGGCCGGTCGATCACTTCCGACGGGATCACCTTCCGCGCCACTTCCTTCAATATCCCCTTGCCGCCGTGGGCGAGCTTGAGGTCCGAGGGAATGCGCGCGGCGAGCTCGGCCAGGTCGTGGTCGAGGAAGGGGACGCGCGCCTCCAGCCCCCAGGCCATGGTCATGTTGTCGACCCGCTTCACCGGATCGTCGACCAGCATGACGGTCGAATCGAGCCGCAGCGCCTTCGCCACCGGATCGGCCGCGCCGGGGCGGGCGAAATGCTCGCGCACGAACTCGAGCGGCAGCGTGCCGCCGTTGCGCCAGTCCGGGCCGAGGTGCCGGTTCAGCGTCTCGGCGTCGCGGTCGAAGAAGGCGCGGGCGTAAGCCGCGACCGGATCGTTGGCGCCGGCCATCGGCGGGTACCAGTGATAGCCGGCGAACACCTCGTCGGCGCCCTGGCCGGACTGCACCACCTTGATGTGCTTCGCGACCTCGCGGGAGAGCAGATAGAAGCCGATATTGTCGTAGCTCACCATCGGCTCGGCCATCGCCTCGATCGCGCCGGGCAGCTCCCTGAGCAGGTCCCCGGACGGCACGAAGAGCTGGTGATGGTTGGTGCCGTAATGGTTGGCGATGAGGTCGGAATATTGGAACTCGTCGCCTTTCTCGCCATGCGCTTCCTCGAAGCCGATCGAGAAGGTGGCGAGGCCGTGCTGGCCCATCTCGGCGAGCAGCCCGACGATCAGCGACGAATCGACGCCGCCCGAGAGCAGGACGCCGACCGGCACGTCGGCGACCATCCGCCGCTCGACGGCGGTGCGCAAAGCCGAAAGCAACAGCTCCTGCCACTCCGCCTCGCTGCGGTGGACGTCGTCGCCTTCCTGGCCGAACGGCGGATCCCAATAGCGCGTCTCGGAGAAGCTGCCGTCTTCCTCGTAGACGCGCACCGTCGCCGGCGGCAGCTTGCGGACGCCCTTCAGAATCGTCCAGGGCGGCGGCACCACGGCGTGCCAGCTCATGTAGAAATGCAGCGCCTCCCGGTCGATCGACGTGTCGACGTCGCCCGCCGCGACGATGCCGGGCAGGGTCGAGGAGAAGCGCAGCCGCGCGCCGACCTGCGAATAATAAAGCGGCTTGATGCCGAACCGGTCGCGGGCGAGCACGATCCGGCCGCTCTCGCGCTCGTGGATGGCGAAGGCGAACATGCCCTTGAAGCGCTCGACGCAGTCGATGCCCCAGGCGTGATAGGCCTTGAGGATCACCTCGGTGTCGCCGCCCGAGAAGAAGCGGTAGCCGCGGTCCTGCAGCTCGGTGCGCAGCTCCTGGTAATTGTAGATGCAGCCGTTGAAGACGAGGTCGAGCCCGAGCTCGGGATCGACCAGAGGCTGGGCAGAGCGGTGCGACAGATCGATGATCTTCAGCCGCTGGTGGCCGAGGCCGACCCGGCCGCGCATCAGCTGCCCGCAGCTGTCGGGCCCGCGCCGGCTCTGGCTGCGCATCATGGTGGCGACGGCGCCGGCATCGGCGACGGCGCCATCGAAACGGATTTCACCGGCTATGCCGCACATGACGCGGCCGCCTTCGGACTGGATATGGAGATGATCATTCTACTCGCGGAACGATGAGAGGATGTTCCTACCAACCGTGCGGGCGGGGGGAGGTT
>JBKBVA010000198.1:0-5123 GCA_046289665.1 Allosphingosinicella sp. | reverse complement strand
GGGCAGCGGATCGCGCTGCCATTCGGCGCGCACCGTCTCCTCGGACTTGTAGGTCTGGGTGTCCTGGAAGCTGTGGCCCTGGAGGCGCGGCACGGTGAGGCGGAGGAGGGCCGGGCCCTTGCGCGACCGGACGTGCGCCACCGCGGCGTCGACGAGGCGGGCGGCTTCGTCGGGATCGGTGCCGTCGCCCGAGAAGATGGCGAGGTTGCGGAAGCTGGCGAGATTGTCGGCGATGTTGCCGCCCGGCGTCTGGTAGGAGCCGGGGACCGAGATGCCGTAGCCATTGTCCTCGACGTAGAAGAGCATCGGCAGCTTCTGCGTCGTGGCGATGGTGAGGGCCGACCAGAAGCCGCCGGTCGCGCAGGACGCGTCGCCGCCGAGCACCAGCGCGATGGCGCCGTCCCAGGCCTCGTTCTTCAGGACCTTGCGGTGATATTCGATCGCCTGCGCCCAGCCGGCGGTCGGCGTATATTGGGCGCCGACCCCGCCCGACATCGGCAGGGCCGGGGCGCCGTTCGGATTGGGATAGTTGAAGACGACGCCGATATCGCGGCCGTTAGAATAGCCCCCTTCCCGGCCCATGCCGGAGGCGAGCGCGTCCTCGAGCGGGACGCCGAGCGCGAGCAGCAGCGGGCGCGAGCGGTAATAGCCGCAGGTCGCGTCCTTCGGGTGGGTGAGGCGGCTGCCGAGCAGGATCTGGGCCATGTCGTGGCCGCGCGCGGAGAATTGGTAGAGCACCTTGCGCTCGGGCACGAGGCGCTTTTCCTCCAGCGCGTCCATCGCCCGACTGACGTGGACGAGATACGCGACGCGGCGCCAGTCGACGCCGGCGCCCTTCGCCTTCCCCTTCTCGATCAGCGCGCTCTCCGGCATCCTTCCTCCTACATCTTCTCGACGACTGCGGCGGCGAAGCGCTCGACGCTCTCGTCGGACAGGCCGACGACGTTGAAGCGGCCCGATCCCGCCATGTAGATCCCATGCTCCTCGCGCAGCGCCAGCACCGCCTCCTCGGAGAGCGGCAGCATCGAGAACATGCCGTTCTGCTCGCCGATATAGGCGAGGCGCGGGTCGTAGCCGGCGAGGCGGGCGCGCAGCGAGCGGATGCGGGCGCACATCTCGCCCAGCTCTTGCTCCCATTCCGAACGCAGGGCGGGATCGTCGAGGATGATCCGCACCGCGGCGGCGCCATGGTCGGGCGGCATGGACCACATGGTGCGGGCCATGCCGAGGATGTTGCCGAGGATCGCCTGCGCCGCCTCGCGGCTGGATCCCTTGACGAAGAGGGAGCCGGTGCGCTCGCGGTAGACGCCGAAATTCTTGTCGCAGCTGTGGGCGACCAGGGCCTGCTCCGCCGCCTCTACGACGAGGCGGGTGCCCTGCGCATCGGCCTCCAGCCCGTTGCCGAGCCCCTGATAGGCGAGGTCGACGAAGGGGACGACGCCCTTGCGCGCGACCAGCTCCGCCACCGCCTGCCACTGATCGGGCGACAGATCGGCGCCGGTCGGATTGTGGCAGCAGCCGTGGAGGAGGACGAGATCGCCGGCCTTCGCCCCTTCGAGCGCTGACATCATTTCGTCGAACAGGATGCGGTGGCTGTCGCGGTCGTAATAGGGATGGAGGACCATCCGCACGCCGGCCGATTCGATCAGCGGCTGGTGGTTCGGCCAGGTCGGCTGGCCGACGAAGATCCGCGCCTCGCGGTCGGCGGCGGCGATCAGCTCCGCGCCGAGCCGCAGCGCGCCGCAGCCGCCCGGCGTCTGAACGCCGACGATGCGGCCGTCGTCGGCCGAGCCCGCCCCGAACACGATCGGCCGGATCAGCTCGACGAAGCGTGTGTCGCCGGCCGAGCCGAGATAGGCTTTGGTCTCCTGCGTCTCGAGCAGGATCCCTTCCGCCTTCTTGATCGAGCGCAGGATCGGCGTGCCGCCCGAAGCGTCGCGATAGACGCCGACGCCAACGTCGATCTTCTCGGGCCGCGGATCGGCATTGCAGAGCGCGATGAGCTGGAGGAGCGAATCCGATTTCTGCACCTCGAGCCGGTCGAACAGGACCGCCCCCTGGTTGCCCGTGAATCCGTCGGCCATCGTCCCTCCTGTCGGCGCGGCCGCAGATGCCGCCCGGCCGCACTCGTACATCTAGCGCGGCATTCCTCAAAGCGGGTATCAGATTACGCGCCCTTGGCGCTGGATTTGAAACGCACGTTCGGATATCTGCTTCATCATGAAAGAAGATGATCAGCTGGACGCGGTCGACCGGCGAATCGTCCGGGAGCTGCAGCGCGACGCCGCCCTCAGCCACGCCGCCCTCGCCGAGCGGGTCGGGGCCTCGGCCGCCTCGGTATGGCGGCGGGTGCGGGCGCTGGAGAAAGCGGGCGTGCTCGGCCGCGCGGTGCGGCTGGCGAGCGCCGAGCATCTCGGCCGCGCGGTCAACGTGCTGTGCCAGGTGCGCATGACCCGCCAGTCGATCGGCGCGCGCGCCGACTTCGAGGATTTCATCCAGTCGCGCGAGGAGATCGTCGAATGCTATGCCATGTCCGGCGAGTGGGACTATCTGCTGCGCATCGCGGTGAGGGACGTCGCCGATTACGACCGCTTCATCATGCGCGGCGTGCTCGCCCATCCGAGCGTGGCGAACGCGGCGAGCAACTTCGCGCTTCGGCAGGTCAAGTATACGACCGAGATACCGGTGTGACCGGTTCCGCTTGAACCGTTTCGCGCGCCTGCCTATCTTGGCCTTGCGGGCCGGACCCCTCTGACGATCGCTCCCGATCGTGATGTCGGACCGCATCGGGCGTCGCCCGGTGCAGGGTCCATCTTCCCACTCTCCTGCATCGACACGCCCGATCCATCCACACTCGATGGAGAGAGGCTATGAATGCATTCCTGTACCGGCTGAGCGTCGTCCACCGCAGGCTCGACGACGAGATACGGCGCGAAATGAAGCGCCGCGTCCCCGACAGCTGGCGCCTGCTGCGGCTGAAGAAGCTGAAGCTGGCGGTGAAGGACCGGCTGTTCCGGTTCCAGACCCAGGCGCGGACCTGAAGGCCCGCGGCGGGCGCGCGAGCGCGCGTCCGCCGCCCCCCTCCGGCCTTTTGTCGTGACGCGGCAAGGCGTTGCGGCTAGGCTCCCGGCCGGATGATGCTGCCTCTGCGCAGCGAGAGGGGTATTCTATGCTGCTGCGGACTTCGATCTTTCTGACCCTGGCTGCCACTTCGGCGGCCGGAGCCGCGGCAGAGCCGGAGCTTCGCCGCCCCGCGGCACAGTGGGTGGTCGATTTCGACGAGTCCAAATGCGTCGCGTCGCGCAAATATGGCAGCGAGGCGGAGCCGATCCACCTCGTGCTCAAGGCGCCGCCGCTCGGCGACGTCATGCAGCTCGCAGTGATGCGCGAGGGCAAGAATGCGCGCGCCGACCAGCTTCCCGCGACGATCGGCCTCGACGACGGGCCTGCGCTCAAGACGAACATGCTGCGCTACACGCCCTCGAAAGGCGCGCTCAGGGTTCACCTCCTCAACATGGCGTCCGCCGATTTCGCCCAGGTGCGGCAGGCGAAGACCCTGTCCATCCGATCCGGCGGGCTCAACGAGACGTTCGAGCTGTCGCAGATGGAGCCGCTGCTCAAGATCATGGACGATTGCGTGTCGGACCTGCGCGAGGTCTGGAACGTCGGCAGGATCCCGGGTGAGCCGTCCACCCACCAGAAGCGGGCGACCGGATCGCTCTATCATCTGTTCAGCCCGAACGATTATCCCGGCGTGTCTCTCCAGCAGGGCGACACCGGCGCGGTGCGCTTCGTGATGCTGGTCGACGAGGCAGGCCGGGTCGCGGACTGTACCGTCATCGAGACCAGCGGCGTTGCCGCATTGGACACGCAAAGCTGTGCCGTCGCGCAGGATCGCGGCCGGTTCGAGCCCGCCCGCGGCGCGGACGGGAAACCGGCCAAGGACGCGCTGATCCAGCGGATCGTGTGGAATATCGCGTACTAGCGCGAAGGAACCCGCACCCTTCCCGCGGATTGAATCGGCAGCGAATCGATCCGGAGCAACAGCACATGGCCGCACGCGCCTATTGGAAGGGACAGATCAGGCTGGCGCTTGTCTCGATCCCCGTCGAGATCTTCACCGCCACCAAGAGCGGCGCCTCCATCGCCTTCAACCAGATCCACGAGCCGACCGGCAAGCGGATCAAGTATGAGAAGGTCGTGCCCGGCGTCGGGCCGGTCGATCCGGACGAGATCGTCAAGGGCTACCAGTATGAGAAAGGCAGCTACGTCATCGTCGAGGAGGAAGAGCTCGAGGCGGTGAAGCTGGAATCGAAGAAGACGCTCGAGCTCACCCAGTTCGTCGACCATGACGAGATCGACGTCCTCTATTACGAGAAGCCCTATTACGTCGTGCCGGCCGACGACCTCGCCGAGGAGGCCTATATCGTGCTGCGCGAGGCGCTGCGCGAGACGAAGAAGGTGGCGCTCGGACAGCTGGCGCTGAGGGGCCGCGAATATATCGTCAGCCTGAAGCCCTGCGGGCGCGGCATCATCCTCGAGACGCTCCGCTACGCCGACGAGGTGCACAAGGCGCAGGGCTATTTCCGCGAGATCGGCGACGAGAAGCCGGACGCCGAGCTGCTCGACCTCGCCGAGACCCTGATCGAGAAGAAGACGGCGCCCTTCGACCCCTCCAAATTCCACGACCGCTACATGGACGCCGTGCGCGACCTGATCGAGCAGAAGCGCAAGGGCAAGACGATCCGGACCGACACCGACGAGGCGCCGGCCCGCGGCGGCAACGTCATCGACCTGATGGCGGCGCTCAAGCGCTCGATCGAACGGCCGGGCGAGGAGAAAGGCGGGGCGAAGAAGGCGGCGGCCAAGAAGGCGCCCGCCAAGAAGGCGCCCGAGAAAAAGGCGCCGGCAAAGAAGCGGGCGGCGGGATGATCCTCCCCGGGACGGGGAGGGGGACCAGGCGAAGCCTGGTGGAGGGGGGCGAGCGCAGCGAGCATGGGGGCGTGGGCCCCCTCCACCGCACTTCGTGCGGTCCCCCCCCCCCCTTCTGGGGGGAAACCTGGGACATGGACCCCCCCCCCCACAACCACAAACAAAAAAAGGAAGTCGCGAAGAAAGGGGGG
>JBKBVA010000197.1:0-5151 GCA_046289665.1 Allosphingosinicella sp. | reverse complement strand
GGTCGTCGCTCGGCGAGGTGCTGCAGACGGCGAGCGCCACCGTCCACCCGGAGGCCGCGGCGGCGTTCGAAAAGGCGCTGAAGCTGAACCCCGCGGACCCGCGCGCCCGGTACTTCACCGCCGTGCAGAAGGATCTGCGCGGCGACCATAAGGGCGCGATCGAGGACTGGATCGCATTCCTGAAGGACACGCCGCCCGGCGCGCCGTGGGAAGCGGACCTCAGGCGCACGATCGAGCAGACCGCGCAGAAGCACGCGATCGACCTCGCCGGGCGGATGCCGGCGCCCGGCTCCGGCTCCCCCGCCACCGCCGGCATTCCCGGCCCGACCCCCGAGCAGCTCGCCGCCGCCTCGTCGATCCCGCCCAGCCAGCAGGACGAGATGGTGCAGGGCATGGTCCGGCGGCTCGCCGACCGGCTCAAGGCCAATCCGCGTGACGCCGACGGCTGGATCCGGCTGATGCGCTCGCGGATGGTGCTGGGCGAGACCGACGCGGCCGGCGCCGCGCTCGCCTCCGGCCTCGCGGCGTTCAAGGACGATGCCGCCACCCAGAGCCGCCTGCGCAGCGCCGCGGCCGAGCTCGGCGTGCCGAGTGCCGGCTGAGCCCGCGAGAAGGCGCCGTCCCCTCGTCGTCCCGATCGTCGGGACACGCCCCGAAGCGATCAAGATGGCGCCGGTGGTACGGGCGCTCGCCGCCTCGCCGCGGCTCGACCAGCGGCTGGTGCTGACCGGCCAGCATGCGGGGCTGGCGGGGATGTTCGGCCCGGTGGACGGAGAGGAATTGCGCTTCGATCCGAGCGGGCGCAGCGCGGTCAAGCTGCGCGAGGCGCTGCACCGCCTGCTGTGCGGCCGCTTCAGCCGGGAACGCGCCGACCTCGTCCTCGTCCACGGCGACACGGCCAGCGCCTTCGCCGGGGCGATGGCGGCGCGCGACTGCGGCATTCCCGTCGGCCATGTCGAGGCGGGCCTGCGCTCCGGCGACCTCCGCCAGCCCTGGCCGGAGGAAGGAAACCGGATGGCGATCGACGCTCTGTCCGACCTGCTGTTCGCGCCCACGCAGATCGCGGTGCGCAACCTGGAGGCGGACTGGCGGGTGAAGGGGCGGATCGTCCTCACCGGCAACAGCGGCATCGACGCCCTGCTGGAGACGGCGCGGGACCTGCCGGGCGAAGCGCACGCAGCGGGGGCCCGGCGGCTGCTCCTCGTCACCTGCCACCGCAAGGAGAATCAGGGGGCGCCGCTCCGCCGGGTGTGCGCTGCGCTCAGGCGGCTGGTCGAGGCGCTGCCGCTCGACGTGGCGCTGCCGCTCCACCCCAATCGCCACGTGCGGGGCGAAGTGGAGGCCCTGCTCTCCGGCGTGCCGCACGTCCGCCTGATCGAGCCGCTTCCTTATGAGGAGATGGTGCGGCTGATCGCGCGCTGCTGGCTGATCCTCACCGACAGCGGCGGCCTCCAGGAGGAGGGGCCGGCGCTCGGCAAGCCGGTGCTGGTCTTGCGCAACACCACCGAGCGGCCGGAGGGGCTGGCGAGCGGCAGCGTCGCCCTCGTCGGAACGGAGGAGGAGGCGATCGTCGCCGGCGTCTCGGCCCTGTTCGGCGATCCGGAGCGCTACGCCGCCATGGCGCAGCCCTCGCTTCCGTTCGGCGACGGTCGGGCGGCACCGCGGATCGTCGCCGCGATCGAATCCTGGCTGGCGCAGGGCGGCCGCCGCGCCGCCTAGCTGCCCGCCCGCTTGAGCCGGTCGATCAGCCGCTCCCGCCCCGCCAGTATCTCCGCCTGGCGCTCGATCAGCACGTCGCGGGCGAGGAAGTGGCCGGTGATGCGCAGGCCGTCCAATATGTCGCCCCAGCCGGCCGCGCCTTCGCCTGAGAGCAGGAAGGGGGGCAGAGGAAAGAGCCGGTCGGCATAGCCCGCCGCGCCCTCGCGGCTCACCGCCCGGCCGCTCTTCGGGCTGACGAAGGCGAGGTCGGCGGTGGTGCCGGTCGCCGCGCATTCGCCGAGATCGAGGCCGAAGCCGAGCTCGGAGAGCAGGAGCAGTTCGTAGCGCACCAGCGACGGCGCCCAGACCCGCGCGCTCGGCGCCGACTCCACGGCCAGGAGCAGGCCGTGCAGCGCCTGATAGAGCGGCGGATAGGGCTGGGCCTCGGGCAAGGCGGCGGCGGTGAGCGCCGTCGTCCATTCGATCGCGGCGGCGGGCAGCGGCTCGTCGTGGAGGTGGCCGCGGCTGGCGGCGAGCTCGACCGCGAGCTGGGCGAGCTGGTCCTCGGTGCGGGCGCGGAACTCGGCCTGGACGAGGTTGCCCGGCATCAGGATCGGCCGCAGCCGCCGCGAGCGGCCGCCGCGCACATAGCCGGCCTGGATGCCGTCCGCCGGGGTGAGCGCCCGAACGACCGCGCCATGCTCGCCATGCGGCCGCACCGCACAGACGATGGCGAGGGTCTCGAGCCGCATCGGGGTCAGCCCGAGGGGTGGAAGTAATCGTAGATGGTGCGGGCCATCGTGCGGGAGATGCCCGGCGCCTTTTCGAGGTCTTCGAGCGCGGCGCCCTTCACCGCCTTGCCGGTGCCGAAGTGCATCAGCAAAGCGCGCTTGCGGCTGGGGCCGATGCCCGGAACGTCGTCGAGCGGGCTCGCCGTCATGTTCTTCGCGCGCTTCTGGCGGTGGGCGCCGATCGCGAAGCGATGGGCCTCGTCGCGCAGCCGCTGGAGGTAGAAGAGGACGGCGGAATTGGGCGGCAGCTGGAAGTCGCGGCCGTCGGGCAGGTGCAGCACCTCGCGGCCGGCATTGCGGTCCGGACCCTTGGAGATGGCGACGACGGGCACGTCGTGGATGCCGGCGCATTCCAGCGTCTCCAGCACCGCCGAGAGCTGGCCCTTACCGCCGTCGATCAGCAGCAGGTCCGGCCATTCGCCGCGGCTCCTGTCCGGATCCTCCTTCTCGAGCCGGGCGAAGCGGCGGCTCATCACCTCGCGCATCATCGCGAAATCGTCGCCGGGCGCGGTCTCGGGCCGCTTGATGTTGAACTTCCTGTACGCGTTCTTGCGGAAGCCCTCCGGCCCCGCCACCACCATTGCGCCGACCGCGCTGGTGCCCATGACGTGGCTGTTGTCGTAGACCTCGATCCGCTCGGGCGGCTCGGAGAGCTCGAGCAATTCGGTGAGCGCGCGCATCGTCTTGGCTTGGGTGCTGGTCTCGGCGAGGTGGCGGTCGAGCTCCTCGGCGGCGTTGCGCTCGGCCTGGCGGATCATGCGCACATGGTCGCCGCGTTTGGGCACGCGCAGGGTGACCTTGCGGTCGGCGCGTTCGGACAGCGCCTCGGCCAGCAGCTCCGCCTCGGGCACGTCGCGGTCGAGCAGCACCTGCCTCGGCGGCGGCACTTCCTCGTAAAATTGCATCAGGAAGGCGGCGAGCACCTCCTCCTCGGGCACGTCGGCGGTATGGGAGGGGAAGAAGCTCCTGTGCCCCCAATTGTTGCCGCCGCGGATGAAGAAGGCCTGGATGCACATCGTCCCGCCCTTGCAGGCGAGGGCGAAGATGTCGGCATCGCCGAGCCCCTCGGCGGCGATGGTCTGGGTGCCCTGGATGAAGGTCAGCGAGCGCAGCCGGTCGCGGTAGACGGCGGCGAGCTCGTAATCCATCGCCTCGGCCGCCTCCTGCATCGCGGCGGCGAGCTTCTGCTGCACCTTGCTCGACTTGCCGCCGAGATAGTCCTTCGCGTCCTGGACCAGCTCGGCATAGGCGTCGGGCTCGATCCGGCCGACGCAGGGGGCCGAGCAGCGGCGGATCTGGTAGAGCAGGCAGGGTCGCTTGCGGGTGGCGAGGAAGCTGTCGGTGCAGCTCCTCAGCAGGAACAATTTCTGGAGCGCGTTGAGCGTCCGCGTGACGGAGCCGGCGCTGGCGAAGGGGCCGTAATATTGCCCCTTGTGCCGCCGCGCGCCGCGATGCTTGCGGATCTGCGGGAAGGCGTGGTCCTCGCGCAGCAGGATGAAGGGGAAGCTTTTGTCGTCGCGCAGCAGCACGTTGTAGGGCGGCCGGTAGCGCTTGATGAGCTGCGCCTCGAGCAGCAAAGCCTCGGCCTCGGTATTGGTGGTGACGATCTGCATCGAGCGGGTCTGGGCGACCATGCGCTGCAGCCGCTTCGTCATGCGGGCGACCTGGGTGTAGTTGGTCACCCGGTTCTTCAGCGCACGGGCCTTGCCGACGTAGAGCACGTCGCCCTTGGCATCGAGCATGCGGTAGACGCCGGGGCGGACGGGGAGCGTCTTCACCACCTTGCGGACCGCCGCCACCCCCGCCTCGATGTCGGGCTGATCGGCGCCGCGCACCGTATAGGCGGACTTTTCCTCGTTGAAGCGGTCGGCGGGCGGGGTGTCGGTCACGGGGGGGATTTAGGGGGTGGAGGCGTGGGCGACCACCCCCGTCGGTTCCCCACGTCATCCCGGCGAAGGCCGGGATCTCGCGGGGCGAAAGGCTGCAGCGTCTCTTCCGGGCCGAGGTCCCGGCCTTCGCCGGGACGACGAACAGGTGCGCGCGTCGATTAGTGCGTGCGGCCGAGGCCTTCGATGGCGCGGTCGACGAGGGCGCGGTCGCGTTCGGCGTCCATCTCGTCGGCGATCAGCCGGGCGGCGGCGGCGGCCGCGGCGGTGGCGGCGCGGGCGCGGACTTCCTCGATCGCCTGGCGCTGGGCGGCGGCGATCTTGTCCTCGGCCATGCGGGTGCGGCGCTCGATCAGGGCGGCGGTGTCGGTGCGCGCCTGGTTGACGATGCCCTCGGCCTCGTGGCGGGCGCGCTCGATCATCGTCTCGGCCTCGGCGCCGGCGGCAGCGAGCTTGGCTTCATATTCGGCGCGGAGCGATTCGGCCTCGCTGCGCAGCTGCTCGGCTTCGGCGAGCTGGTCGCGGATGCCGGCGATCTTCTTGTCGAGCGCGCGGCCGACCGCGGCCGGCACCTTCTTCCACAGCATGATCGCGATCACGACCGCCATCGCCAGCGCCACCCAGGCGGTGGCGTTGAGGCCGAGCGCGGCGGGGCCGAGATTGCCGCCGACCGCCGCCTCGCGCCCCGCCCGCGTCAGCAGGTGGTGGATCAGCGCCGTCGTCGTGGACTTGCCGTTCGTCCCCGTGACGCCCACGAAGCGCGCGCCGGAATGGGC
>JBKBVA010000196.1:0-5162 GCA_046289665.1 Allosphingosinicella sp. | reverse complement strand
GGTCTGCCACTTCCTTCCAGTTGATCACGCCGTAGATGAAGTCGATCCGCTCTCCGGTCGAGGAGAAGGGCATCAGGATGCCGCGGTACATGGCGTTCATGCCGCGCTGGCCGACGAATTCGGCCTCGAAGCCGATCGGCGCGCAATTGGCGATGATCTGCATATAATGGTCGGTGAGCCGCGACAGCAGCGAGCGCTTGGGCACTTCGCTGATCCGCCGCACGTCGCCGATCAGGTCGCATTCCTGGCGCAGCGCGCTGCCGAGGAACGACACCTTCGGATCCTCGGGATCGTCGGTGAAGTCGAGCAGCACGCTGTTCGGGCCGAAATCGTCGAGGCTGTGCGGATGGAGGTCGCGGATCGACGGGTAGGCGCGGCCGTCGAGCAGCGAGACCCAGTAATTGTAGGCGCGCACGTGCATTCGGCGCTCGTCGACGCCGATCTCGGGCGGCGCCTCGATGGCGGCTTCCTCCTCGGGGGCGGCGTAGATGTCCGCCTCCTGCTCGAATGCCCGCACATTGTCCATCAGGCTGCCCCGCCTCGCTTCGTCATTGAGGCGGCGAACCTGCACCGGGTGTGGTTGAGAATCGGTTAAGCCTCGCATCCGTCGGGACGGGCCGGCCGGGCGGCGGGCGGCGCTTGTCATCGTTTGCCGCCGCTGGTAGAGGCCCGCATCCCCTCCGGGACGCCGCTTTAGCTCAGCTGGTAGAGCACATCATTCGTAATGATGGGGTCGTGGGTTCGAGTCCCCCAAGCGGCACCACCTTCAGGCTCCACGGAAAAACGACCGCTCCGCGTTATGCCTGCGGACGAAGCCGGCAGGTGAGGCTTGCCGGCGGCGCGCGCGTAAAGGCGCGGCCTGCGGCTGAGGCCGCCGCGACGCGGACGCCGGGCGGCGCTTCGCCGGCTCCATGCCAGGGCAAACAGTCTCAAAGCCCGATGAACTGCGGCCGGCGCGTCCGGGAGGGCCAGGCGGCGGTCAGCGCTTCGGAACGGTCCACAGGAAGATCTTGCTGCCGTCGACCTCCTCCCGCCGTTCCGGCTCCCAATCCCCCATGTCGAAGGCGTGGCTGACGATCCGTGAGCCCGGATCGAGCTCGGCGAGCAGCTTCGGGCGCAGCTTCTCGTTCAGCGTTTGCAGCAGATAGAGGGTCACGACGTCGGCCTCGCGCAGGTCGGTCTCGAAGAGGTCCGCCTGCCGGAAGGTCACCAACTCCGTAACGCCCGCCGCGCGGGCGTTGGCATTGGCCTCCGCGATGCGCTGGGGGTCGATGTCGATGCCGACCGCGCGGACGCCGTACGTCTTGGCCGCGGTGATCGGGATGCGGCCGTCGCCCGAGCCGAGGTCGTAGAGCACGTCTCCCTTCTCCAGGCGGGCCAGCCTCAGCATCTCGTCGACGACCGGCTGCGGCGTCGGCACGTAGATCACGTCCGGCTTCCTGCCCTGCCCGGCTTCGTCTTGCGCCGCGCCCGAGGCTGCGGCTTCCGGCGCCCCGGCCGATCCGCCGGAGGCGCCGTCCGCGGAGCCGAGCTGAACGGAGGCAAGAGCGCCCGTCGCGACCAGCGCGGCCAATCCCAGGATCATCTTCATTTGGTCTTCTCCTCATCTGGCGTGGGACTCAGGAACGGAAGCATCAGCGCGCCGGCGACGAGAATTCCCGCTCCGGCGAGGGCGCCGAGCCCGGTGTAAGCGAGGCTGGAATAGAGGAGGAACGCGCTGGTCGCGCAGAACAGCAGCGGCAGGAAGGGGTAGAACGGCACTCGGAACGGGCGAGGCGCCTCCGGCTCCCGGGCACGCAGCACGAAGAAGGCGATGCCGACGAGCAGCATGAACAGCCAGAAGGCGGGGGCCGTATATTCGACGGCGAGGTGGAAGCCGTCGCGCGCGAAGCCGCCGGCGGCGATCAAGAGGAGCGCGACGGCGCCCTGGAACAGGAGTGCGTTGCGGGGCGTGCCGCGCGCGCTGCTCCAGCGGCCGAGCCAGCGAAGCTGGCGGAAGTTGCGGCCGAGCTCATAGGTGGTGCGCGCGCCGGTGATGATGGTGGCGTTCGCCGAGGTCAGCGCCGCCACGGCGACGAGCAGGCTTATCGCCGCGACGCCCGCCGGCCCCGCAAACTGCGCCACCAAATCTGCCGCGACCGCGTCGGAGGCGGCGATCCCGCCGAGGCCGATCGTCCGAAGGTAAGCGAGGTTGACGAGGAGGTAGAGGAGGGTGACGAAGCCGAGGCTGCCCACGAGCACCGCGGCGATGCGCCGCCGCCCGTCCCTGAGCTCCGCGGAAAGATAGGCAGTCTCACTCCACCCGCCGAAGGTCAGCAGCACGAAGACCAGCGCCAGCCCGATCGAGCCGGTGCCGCCGGCCGGGGGAGGCGCCGTCGCCCCGGAGGTGCCGGCCGCCAGCAGTCCGAGCGCGGCCAGGGCGATCAGGCCGCCCACCTCGACGGCGGTGAGCAGCAGCTGACCGCCGGTGCCCTGCCGGACGTGCGCCCAGTTGAGGAGGGTGAGCCCGCCGACCGCGGCCGCCGCGTAGAGCGAGGAGGAGGCGGGCCCCAGGGGCAGGATCTCGCTCGCATAGTCTCCGAACACGAAGGCGAGGAGGGCGATCGACCCGGTCTGGATGATCGCGAGCCTCGCCCAGGCATAGAGAAAGCCGAGGCGCCGCCCGAAGGCCCTGCCGAGGAAATGATAGTCGCCCCCCGCGCTCGGGAAGGCGGACGCCAGCTCGGCGTAGCAGAGGGCGCCGACGATCGAGAGCAGGCCGCCCGCGACCCACAGCGCCAGGAAGGCCGCCTCGCTGCCCGCCGCACCGGCGACGAGCGAAGGAGTCCGGAAGATTCCGGCGCCGACGACTATCCCGACAGCAACCGCGACGACGTGCCGCGCGCCGAGAGTCTGCTGCGGACCCTCATTCATCTCATGCCGCCATCATGACGGCTCGCGCCGGTGCTAGCACCGGAGGCGAAGGACGCAAGCCGCCGCCCGGCAGGACGCCCCCTCAGGCCGGCGGATGGGGATGGGGCTTTCGAGGCTCAGGCCGTTACGGGTCTCTTGAGGCGTCCGTCCACGGCCTATGGGCGAGAAGCGCGCGTCACAGTCCGAGCAGCGCCGCCACCCCGTTTGCGAGCGTCACCTCAGCCGCGTTCCGTCATAATGGGTGCAGCAGTCGCTCGACAGGATCACAGTCTCGCCCAGGCTGCTGCCGGTCCGCGTGTTGTTGTAGACGAGCCAGTCGGCGCCCTGCTCCGCATTCTTCAGGACCACGCCCGGTCCGTCCGGGTTCGGCAGCCACCGGCCCTTGACGAGCTTCTCGCCTCCGCCGCTCTGCACGCGCCAGCTGTAGGTGCCGTCGGCGTTTATGCGGAGCGGCGGGAGCCGCAGGCCGCCGGACACGGTGCGGTAGACGTGCCGGCCGTCGGTAACCGTTCCCATCGCCATTGGCACGCTCACCCGCCAGTCGCCGACGAACCAGCTGGTCCAATAGGGCTCGCGCGCCGTCCCCACCACGAAGAAGGCGTCGGTGCTGCCGGTCACGCCTTCGATGTTGTAGCCATATTGCGGATCGATGCTCTTGATGCGGCCGCGGTCCCAAGTCTTGCCGGCGGTGCCGCTGTAGAGGACATCCTGGCCCACCCGGTAATGGCCGAGCCTCGGCCATGCCGTGGCGCCGCCGGCGGGCGCCTCGACGGCGAGTGGCGCGGTGGGCTGTGCGGCGGCAGCCTGTGTGCCCGCATCGGGGGCGCCCGGCCTTGCCGCATCGAGCAGGGCCACGATCGCCGACTGGCGGTGCAGCCGCGCCTGCGCCGCCGCGTCGCCGAAGCTGTCATGCTTCAGGGACGGGTCGGCGCCTGCGCCGAGGAGAATGCGCACCACGCTCTCGCATCCGTTTCCGGCGGCGAGCATGAGCGGCGTGTAGCCGCCGGAGTTGCGGGCATTCACGTTCACCCGCTGCGCCAGAAGATCCGAAACCTCCGAGGCCCGGCAGTCCTGCGCCGCGGCCGTCAGCTGCATTTCCTTGATGGTCTGGGCCGAGGCGGCGCCGGCACAGGCGAGTGCGGCAGACACGATGACGGTTCGAAGCTTCACTGGCACCTCCTGAACGATCAGCCGAGACGTGCTGCCGCCCTCAATCCCCGTCAAGCCGTTTCCCGGCCGTCGCGCCGTCCTCAGAGCTCGATGGATGCCGAGAGGCGAAACGTCCGTGGGCCGCCCTGCAGCAGGGCCGCGCCGAACGCGTCGAAGGCCGAGGCCCAGTAGCGGGCGTTGGTCACGTTATCGACGTTGAAGCGCAGGGTCAGCGGATTGTCCCCGACCACCGCCACATAGCGCAGGCCGAGATCGAGCCGGGTCCAGCTGTCGAGTTCGAGGCTGTTGGCCGCATCGGCATATTGCGGGCCGGTATGGACGACCCGGCCGGTCAGGGTTGTGGCCGGCAGGAAGGGCAGGTCCCACTCGGCATTGGCGTTGAGCAGATATTCGGGAACGCCGGCCGCGCGATTGCCTTCGTTGAGGCCGCCCGTGGTGCGGCGAAGCTCGGCAACGAGGAGGGAGCCGCCGGCGATGATCCGCAGGCCTTCCGCCGGCGCGCCGTCCACGACCAGCTCGAAGCCGCTGTTGCGCTGCTCGCCGAACACGCCGAACACCAGCGGCCCGCCCGGATTCGCCGGGTCGACGGGGCGGGCATAGGCGCTCGGCAGATCGGTGCGGAACCAGCCGAGCGAAGCGTTGAAGCGGCCGAGATCCACCTTGCCGCCGGCTTCATACTGGACGGAGGTGAAGGGCGCGAAGACCTCGCCGGGATTGACCAGGTTCGGATCGACCGGCGCGCTCGGCCCCTGGGCGAGGCCTTCGATGCGGTTGGCGTAGAAAGAGAGGCCTTCGACCGGCTTCACCACCAGCCCGAAGACCGGCGTCACCGCATCCTCGTCATATTCGCTCGCCAGGCTGCCGTCGGCATAGGCATAGCTCTTGACGTCGATCGCCTGGAGCCGGAGCCCCGCCGTGGCGAGAATGCGGTCGTTCCACAGGCCGATCGTGTCGGAGGCGAAGGCGCTCATCAGCCGGTTGCGGCCGATCGGAAAGGGATTTTCGAGATTTCCGCCGGGGAAGATGGAGGCCGGCATCGGCGCTTCGGGCGTGTCGTAGAGATTGGTGGCATAGCCGGC
>JBKBVA010000195.1:0-5205 GCA_046289665.1 Allosphingosinicella sp. | reverse complement strand
AGCGCGAAGCTGATCACCTCGGACGTCGATCCGCGCGACCATGAATTCCTCACCGGCGAGCGTACGCCCGAGGGCTTCTTCCGGCTCAGGGAAGGAACCGGCGTCGATCACTGCATCAAGCGCGGCATCGCCTTCGCGCCGCACGCCGATCTCCTCTGGTGGGAGACGTCGAAGCCGAACCTCACCGAGGCGAAGCGCTTCGCCGAGGCGGTGCAGAAGGCGCACCCGGGCAAGATGATGGCCTATAATTGCTCGCCCAGCTTCAACTGGGAGGCCAATCTCGACCGGGACACGATCGCCAAGTTCCAGCGCGAGCTTGGCGCGATGGGCTACAAGTTCCAGTTCGTGACGCTGGCCGGCTTCCACAGCCTCAACCATGCCATGTTCGAGCTGGCACGCGGCTATCGCGACCGCGGCATGGCAGCCTATTCGGAGCTGCAGCAGGCCGAATTCGCCAGCGAGGCGGCGGGCTACACCGCCACCCGCCACCAGCGCGAGGTCGGCACCGGCTGGTTCGACCGCGTCGCCCAGACGCTCGGCGAGGCCTCGACCGTGGCGCTCGCCGAATCGACCGAGAACGACCAGTTCGTCACCGCCATCGCCGCGGAATGAGGAGAGAGACGATGACCAGGAGATATTGGGTGATCGGGGGCGAATATGACGGCCCGGACTTCCGGGCGCTGGTACCCGGCACCGAGACGATGGCCGGCCCGTTCGAGGACGAGCGCAAGGCGCGCACCGAATGGACCCGGCTCAGCTGCCGCCCCGAGCGCAGCCGCAGCGCGACCCTGCGCTACTCGATCGCCGCGGAGGGCGTGCACTGAGGCGCCGGCGGACCTCACGTCATCCCGGCGCAGGCCGTGATCTCGTCGGGTGAAAGGCCCGGCGCCTGTTTCGGCCCGAGGTCCCGGCCTTCGCCGGGACGAAGAAAAGGGCGCGGAAAGCATCTGCCTTCCGCGCCCTTTTCTTTTCTTCGTTCGGCGAAAGCCTCAGGCGGTGGCCTGGGCCTCCTGCGGCAGGGCGCCGCGCGCCTGGGCGACGATGCCCTTGAACGCTTCGCCTTCGTGCATCGCGATGTCGGCGAGGACCTTGCGGTCGAGTTCGACGCCGGCGAGCTTCAGCCCGTGCATGAACTGGCCGTAGGTCAGGCCCTCGGCGCGGACCGCGGCGTTGATGCGCTGGATCCACAGAGCGCGGAAGCTGCGCTTCTTAACCTTGCGGTCGCGATAGGCATACTGGCCGGCCTTCTCGACGGCCTGCTTGGCGATGCGGATCGTGTTCTTGCGGCGGCCGTAATAGCCCTTCGCCTGCTCGAGGATCCTCTTGTGGCGGGCCTTGGTGGTGGTCCCGCGCTTGACGCGTGCCATTCTATATCCTCCTTATTTCAGGCCGTAGGGCGCCCACGCCTTCACCCGCGCCGTATCGGCGTCGGCGAGGACGGTGGTGCCGCGGTTCTGGCGGATATATTTGGCGTTGTGGCTGATCAGCCGGTGGCGCTTGCCGGCGACTCCGTGCTTCACCTTGCCCGTGGCGGTGAGCTTGAAGCGCTTCTTGACGCCGCTCTTCGTCTTCAATTTGGGCATTTTCGTCTCCTTGCCGCTACTCAGGCGGACGTTTGAGAACAGCCACGGCAGCCCTTACCGGCCGGGCGGTTCGATTCTTCCAAAGCTGGAAAGAAGCGGCGCCTATAGAGGGGGATGGGCCGCAACGCAAGCGTGGGCGCGGGGCGGCGATCCGCTACAGTTGACACATTTTCCGGCTCGCCGCGGCATCGAATTGCGGGGGACCGCGCCTAAGCGGGCTGCCGCGCGGCCGGATTGCCGCGGCGATGGAGCCTTTGCGATGAGCCTGCCCCCTTCGATCTTCGCCCGCGACGACACGATGTTCGGCGTCTGCGAGGCCTTGGCCGAGGATTTCGGAATCCCTTCGAACCTGCTGCGCATCGCGCTGGCGCTGGCCCTGTTCTGGAGCCCGTTCGCGGCCGCGGCCGCCTATGTGGGCGCCGGCCTGCTGGTGGCGGCGGTGCGCTGGTGCGTCCCCGATCCGCGCAGGTCTGTCGAGGAAGCGGCGGCGGAGGCCGCGGCGCCGACGCCGGCGGAGTGGCCGGACTTCGCCGAGGCCGCCTGAGCTACCAGCCGATCCGCGTCCCGTCGTAATTGAAGAAGCCGCCGGTTTCTCCCGGCGTCAGGCCGGCGATGACGCGGCGCATGCCGGCGACGCTCTCTTCGGGATCGATGAGGCCGTTGGGGCCGCCCATCCGGGTGCGCACCCATCCGGGGTGGAGGACGGCGGCGGCGATGCCGTCGCCTTTCCAGTCGAGCGCGAGGCTGCGCCAGGCGGCGTTCAGCGCCGCCTTGGAGGAGCGGTAGGAATAGGCGCCGCCCGAACCATTGTCGGCGATGGAGCCCATCTTGCTGGTGATCGCCACCGCCTTGCCGCCGCGCGCGATCCTGTCCTTCAGGGCATGAGCGAGCAGCACCGGCGCGACCGCGTTGACCGCCAGCGTTTGCAGCCACTCTTCGGCATAGTCGAGATCCATCGCGCCGCGCCCGCCCATCACGCCGGCATTGGCGATGAAGAGGTCGAGCGCGGCATCGCCGATCCGCCCGCCGAACGCGGCGACGGCGGCGCGGTCGGCCATGTCGAGCGGTTCAATGCGGACGCCCTCGATGGCGCGCAGCGCGTCCGCCTGGGCGGGATCGCGGGCGGTGGCGATCACCGACCAGCCGTCGGCGGCATATTGCCGGGCGAATTCGAGCCCGAGCCCGCGATTGGCGCCGGTGACGAGGACGGTGGGCATCAGTCGAACAGGCTCGACACGCTGGTTTCGTCGGCGATGCGCTTGATCGCCTCTCCGAGCAGCGGCGCGATGGTGAGGATGCGAATCCGGTCGGAGGCCGACGCCGCCTCGCTGAGGATCGAATCGGTGATGACGAGCTCGGCGAGCGCCGATGTCTCGACCCGCGCCACCGCCCCGCCGGAGAGGACGCCGTGGGTGCAATAGGCGACGACATCCTCCGCTCCCGCCTCGCGCAGGGCCGCGGCGGCGTTGCACAAGGTGCCCGCGGAATCGACGATGTCGTCGATGAGGATGCAGAAGCGCCCCTCGACGTCGCCGATGATGTTCATCACCTCCGATTCGCCCGGCCGCTCGCGGCGCTTGTCGACGATGGCGAGCGGGGCGTTGTCGAGCCGCTTGGCCAGCGAACGCGCCCGGACGACGCCGCCGACGTCCGGCGAGACGACGGTGATCGCCTGGCCGGCGAAGCGCGACTGGATGTCCGCGGACATCACCGGCGCCGCGTAGAGATTGTCGGTCGGGATGTCGAAGAAGCCCTGGATCTGCCCGGCGTGGAGATCGACCGAGAGCACGCGGTCGGCGCCGGCTTCGGTGATGAGGTTGGCGACGAGCTTGGCCGAGATCGGCGTGCGGGGGCCCGGTTTGCGGTCCTGCCGGGCATAGCCGAAATAGGGGAGCACCGCGGTGATCCGCCGGGCCGAGGCGCGCCGCAGCGCGTCGATGCAGATCAGCAGCTCCATCAGATTGTCGTTGGCCGGATAGCTGGTCGACTGGACGACGAAGACATCCTCGCCGCGGACATTCTCGTTGATCTCGACGAAGATCTCCTCGTCGGCGAAGCGGCGCACGCTGGTGTCGGTGACGGGGAGCTCGAGATAGGCGGCGATGTCCCTGACGAGGGGCAGGTTCGAATTGCCGGCCATCAGTTTCATGGAGCGCCTTTCGCGAGAGATGTTCGGATCGGCCCTCCCTTAGCCCCTGGGCCTTCGAAGGCAAGGCCGTTGCCGGGCGGGCACCGGCTCGCCTAGGGCAGCGCCATGACCGTCGTCACCCGTTTCGCCCCGGCGCCCACCGGCCGGCTCCATGTCGGCAACATCCGCACCGCGCTCCACAACTGGCTGTGGGCGCGCCGCAACGGCGGCAGCTTCCTGCTCCGCCTCGACGACACCGACCAGGAGCGCTCGACCGAGGAATTCGCCGAGGCCATCCGCGCCGATCTCGCCTGGCTCGGCCTCATGCCGGACGCCGAGCACCGCCAGTCGCAGCGCTTCGACGCCTACGAGGCCGCGCTGGAGCGGCTGCACGCCGCCGGGCGCGTCTATCCGGCCTACGAGACCAGGCAGGAGCTCGACCTGAAGCGCAAGGTGCAGCTCGGCCGCGGCCTGCCGCCGGTCTACGACCGTGCCGCGCTCGGCTATTCCGATCTCGATCTCGCCCGGTTCGAGGAGGAAGGCCGCCGTCCGCACTGGCGCTTCCTGCTCGATCACGAGGGGTCGATCGGCTGGGACGACCTCGTCCGCGGCCAGCAGGTGATCGACGCGTCCCTGCTCTCCGATCCGGTCATCCGGCGCGAGGACGGGAGCTGGCTCTACATGCTGCCGAGCGTCGTCGACGACATCGACATGGGCGTCACCCACGTCGTGCGCGGCGAGGACCATGTCACCAATACCGGCCTGCAGATCCAGATGTTCGAGGCGCTGGGGGCCGCGCCGCCGGCCTTCGCGCACGAGGCTCTGCTGGTGGGATCGGAAGGCAAATTGTCGAAGCGGCTCGGCTCGCTTGGCGTCGAGGCGATGCGGGAGGCGGGGATCGAGCCCGCCGCGATCGTCGCCAAGCTCGCCCGGCTCGGCACCAGCCAGCCGGTAGAGCCGTTCGTATCGGCCGAGCCGCTGATCGAGAGCTTCGATTTCGCCGCCTTCGGCCGCGCGCCGGCGCGATTCGACATGGACGAGCTGGCGGCGCTCAACGCGCGCATCGTCCACCAGCTGCCCTACGAGGCGGTGGCGGAGCGGCTGCCGGACGGGATGGGCGCGGCGGACTGGGCGGCGATCCGGCCGAACCTGCGCACCGTCGCCGAAGCCGCCGATTGGTGGGACATCCTCCACGGCCATGTCGAGGCCGCGGCGCCCGAGACCCCGCGCCGCGCGCCGGACGGCGTGCTGCGCCTCGGCATCCTCGGCGGGCGCAACAGCATCAACGCGACCAACATCCGCGCCTTCATCCGCGAGGCCGACGCCTATCTGCGCCGCACCCTGCTGCCGGTCGAGGTGGTGCTCGCCGGCTCGGTCTGCGGCCTGCTCGAAGGCCTGCGCCTGCCCTGGCTCCGCATGATGGGCGAGGTCGAGCAGGTGGAGGCGTTCTACGAGGCGGTGGATGTGGTGCTCGCCCCGCTCGCCTTCTCGACC
>JBKBVA010000194.1:0-5210 GCA_046289665.1 Allosphingosinicella sp. | reverse complement strand
CTCGGGCGAGCGCGCCTCGGCGGCGCTCGGCGAGCTGGCCGAGCGCGAGGCGCATTTGCGCTCGATCCTCGACACCATTCCCGACGCGATGATCGTGATCGACGAAGCGGGGATCATGCGCAGCTTCAGCCCCGCCGCCGAGCGGCTGTTCGGCTGGACTGCGGCCGAGGCGCTGGGCCGCAACGTCTCGATCCTGATGCCGTCACCTCACCGGGAGGCGCACGATTCCTATCTCGAGCGTTACTATCGCACCGGGCAGCGGCGGATCATCGGCATCGGGCGCGTGGTGGTGGGCCTGCGCCGGGACGGATCGACCTTCCCGATGGAGCTCGCCGTCGGCGAGATGCGGGGCAAGGAAGGGCGCTACTTCACCGGCTTCATCCGCGACCTTACCGAGCGGCAGGAGGCGGAGCGGCGGCTGCAGGAGATGCAGTCGGAGCTGGTCCACGTCTCCCGGCTCACCGCCTTGGGCGAAATGGCCTCGGCGCTCGCCCACGAGCTCAACCAGCCGCTCTCGGCCATTTCCAACTACGTCACCGGCTCGCGCCAGCTCCTCGCCCGCGACGGCGCCGATCCGGAACGGGTCCGCGACGCGCTGGAGCGGGCGTCGGAGCAGGCGCTGAGAGCCGGGCAGATCATCCGCCGGCTGCGCGAATTCGTCGCGCGCGGCGAGACCGAGCGGCAGATCGAGCCGCTCGCCAAGCTGATCGAGGAGGCCAGCGCCCTGGCCCTGGTCGGCGCGCGCGAGCATGGCGTGCGCGTCGCGTTCGACATCGATCCCGCCGCCGACGTGGTGCTCGCCGACAAGGTGCAGATCCAGCAGGTGCTCCTCAACCTCATCCGCAACGCGGTCGATGCTATGGAGGAATCGGAGTCGCCGCGGCGCGAGCTCAGGATCTGCGCCCGGCCGATCGAGGGGTCGATGATGGAGGTCGAGGTCGCCGACACCGGCCCGGGCCTGTGCGACGAGGTCGCCAGTCAGCTCTTCCAGCCCTTCGTCACCACCAAGCCGACCGGTATGGGCATCGGCCTTTCCATCTCCCGCACGATCATCGAATCGCACGGGGGCCGGATCTGGGCCGAGCGGAACCCGGACGGCGGCGCGACCTTTCACTTCACGTTGCGCTCCGGCGCCGAGGAGGACATGACCGATGAGCGATAAAGGCGTCGTCCACGTCATCGACGACGACGAGGCGATGCGCCACTCCCTGATGTTCCTGCTCGAATGCGCCGGCGTCGAGGCGCGCGCCTACGAATCGGCGCTGGCCTTCCTCGATCGGGCGGAAGGCGCCGAGCGCGGCTGCATCGTCACCGACGTGCGCATGCCGGGCATGACCGGGCTCGAGCTGGTCGGGCGGCTGAAGGAGATGGGGGTCAGCGATCCGATCATCGTCATCACCGGCCACGGCGACGTGCCGCTCGCCGTCCAGGCGATGAAGGCAGGGGTGCGCGACTTCATCGAGAAGCCGTTCGACGACCGGCAGTTGCTCGACGCGGTGAGCGCCGCGCTGGCGCAGAGCAGCGGCCTCCAGGCCGAGGAGAGCGAACGCCGCCAGGTCGAGGAGCGGATCGCGACCCTCTCGACGCGCGAGCGGCAGGTGCTGGACGGTCTCGTCGAGGGCAAGCCCAACAAGATCATCGCCTTCGACCTCGGCATCAGCGCCCGCACCGTCGAGATCTACCGCGCCAACGTGATGTCGAAGATGCAGGCGGGAAGCCTCTCCGAGCTGGTGCGGATGGCGCTGCTCACCGGGCGCGGCTGAGCTTACGCAATAGCCCTTAGGGACGATCCCGGAATGTCGGGGCCGGCCGCCGCGACGTAAAACTCTCCCATCGACCCAATGGAGAGTGACAATGCCGAGCCAGAGCCCCGCCGCCGCCGCCACCGCCGCCGACCTTCAGCCGGCCGCCGTCCCCGCCGCATGGCCGAGCCCGGTGGCCGACGCCGCCGCGCCGCCGGCGCCCGCCAACGATCCCACCCCGCCGCCGCCCTTCGCGGCGACCGCGGCCGTCGCCGAAATTCCGGCGGGCGTGCTGCGCATCGTGGCCGGCGCCTATGCCGGCCTCATCGTCCTCTTCTTCGCCTTGTTCGCCAATTCGCCGGTGGCGTTCTTCGCGATAACCGTCTGCGCCTTCCTGGTCGGCGCCTTCTTCACCATCCCGCACATCTTCCTGAAGATCGAGGCGGCGCCGGGGCGGAAAGCCACCTTCGCCGGCTTCATGCAGAACGGGGTGGCGACCCTGACCGGCAGGAGCGGCGGGGGCGATGCGCTCGTCCAGATGCTGATCGTGCCGGTCCTCCTCACCCTCGGCCTCGGTGCGATGGGGATCATCGGCAAGGTCTTCATCGGCTAGGCCGCGCGGACCCCTTTCCACCGAAAACCGTGATCGCCGCGCCGAAAGTCCCCTCGGCGCGGCGATCTTCCTTGACGCTCGCCCGCCCCCGCTCCTATGTGCGGCGCGCGCTTCGCGAGGCGCAGTGGCGATCGTAGCTCAGTTGGTTAGAGCACCGGTTTGTGGTACCGGGGGTCGCGGGTTCAAGTCCCGTCGATCGCCCCATTCGCGCCTCTCCTCCGGCAGCTTCAGGGACGGTTTTCAAATGCATTCCCCGTGGGAATATCCCGATTTCGACGACCATGAGGTCGTCCACTTCGCCACGGACCGCGAAACCGGCCTGCGCGCCGTCATCGCCGTCCACTCCACCCATCTCGGCCCCGGCGCCGGCGGCGTGCGCTTCTGGCATTACGAGCAGCCCGGCGAGGCGGTGCGCGACGTGCTGCGCCTGTCGCGCGGCATGAGCTTCAAGAATGCGATGGCGGGCCTGCCGCTGGGCGGCGGCAAGGCGGTGATCCTCGCCGATCCGGCCCGCACCAAGACCGCCGACATGCTCGCCGCCTACGGCCGCATGGTCGAGCGGCTCGGCGGCGCCTACGTGACCGCCGAGGATGTCGGCATTTCGGTCCCCGATCTCGTGCAGGTGTCGAAGCACACACGCTACATTGCCGGCCTCCCGGCGGGCGAGGGCGAGGTGGGCGGCGATCCGGGCCCGCACACCAGCTACGGCGTGTTCCTCGGCATCAAGGCCGCGGTGCGCCGCGCGCTCGGCAAGGAGACGCTTCAGGGCCTCCATCTCGCCATCCAGGGCGCGGGCAGCGTCGCCGGCGGCGTCGCCCGCCGCGCCGCCGAGGAAGGGGCGCGGATCAGCCTCACCGACATCGACCGCGCCCGCGCCGAGGCGCTCGCCGCCGAGACCGGCGCCGAGGTCGTCGATCCCGACGCGATCATGACGCTCGAGGCGGACGTGCTCAGCCCTAACGCGCTCGGCGCCATCCTCACCGCCGAATCGATCGCGGCGCTGAATGTCGCCGTCGTCGCCGGCGGCGCCAACAACCAGCTCGCCACCCCCGAGGACGGCCAGCGCATCCACCAGCGCGGCATCCTCTACGCGCCCGATTACGTGATCAATGCGGGCGGCATCATCAACGTCTCGACCGAATATCTGAAGGACGGCGACCAGGACACGGTCCGCGGCCGCATCGAGCGCATCCCGGCCCGGCTCGAGGAGATCTGGACCGAAAGCGCCGCGACCGGCCGCAACCCGGCCGAGGTCGCCGACGCGATGGCGATGCGGCTGATCGGGCGGGGGTAAGGCACGAAGGCACCCGGCCGCCCGTCATCCCGGCGCAGGCCGGGATCTCGTGGAGTAAAGGGCGCGGGAGCCTTTTCCGGGCCGAGACCCCGGCCTTCGCCGGGGTGACGGTTAGAGCGGTTCCCCAACCCGCTCCCGTCCCAGCCGGTGCTCGCGGTAGAGGGTGTAGAGGCCGCTTGCGACGATCACCGTCGCGCCGAGCCAGGTCGTCGCCGGCGGCCGGTCGGCGAAGAGCAGCCAGCCGAGCAGCACCGCCCACAGCAATTGCGTATAGTCGAACGGCACCACCGCCGAGACCGAGGCGTAGCGCAGCGACGCGGTGAGGAGCAGCTGTCCGAGGCCGCCGAACGTGCCGAGCGCGAAGAGCAAGAGCCACTCGCGCCCGCTATGGCCGCCGCCATAGACGAGGGTCGGGCCGAGCAGGACCAGCATCGAGAGCAGGCTGAACCACAGGACCGTCGTCTGCGTCCCCTCGGTGCGGCCGATCTGGCGGATGGTGATGGTGACGAAGGCGACGCCGAACGCCGCCGCCACCGCCAAAGCGAGGCCGATGGCGGGAAGCGATTCGCCGGTCGGGCGCATCACCAGCAGCACGCCGACGAAGCCGAGGATCACCGCGCTCCAGCGGTGCCGGCCGACCTGGTCCTTGAGGAGCAGGGCCGAGAGCATCACCGCGAAGAGCGGCGCGGCGAAGGAGATGGTCGTCGATTCGGCGAGCGGCAGATAGGCGAGCGCGCTGAAGGCGAGCAGCATCGTCGTCAGGCCCAGAGTGGCGCGCCAGACGTGGGCGAGCGGGCGCGCGGTGCGCCAGACGCCGAAATTGCGGCTCCACAGGATGAGGAGGAGGAGCGGGGGGAGCCCGAAGGCGAAGCGGTAGAAAGCGAGCTCCACCGTGGGAATGCCCGCTTCGTGGCCGAGCTTGATCGCCGCCGCCATGAAGGCGAAGCTGGTGGTCGCGCCGATCCTGAGGCCGATGCCAAGGACGCGGTTCTGGCGGGGGCGTTCGAGGCTCACGTGCGGCCCTGTGGCGCTCCCGCGGCCGAAAAGGCAAGCTACGTAATGCTCCGCGTTTGAGCCGGGGCGCGGCCTCGGCTAGAGACGGCCCACGTCCATGCATATTTTCGCGAATCCGGCACGCTTCCTGAAGATCGCGCGTCCGCTCACCGGCTGGCTCGGCTGGGGCGGGGGCGCGCTGATCATCGGCGCCCTGTTCGTCGGCCTGTTCGTGGCGCCGCGCGACTATCTCCAGGGCGAGAGCGTGCGCATCATGTACATCCACGTTCCTGCCGCCTGGCTCGGCATGGCGGGCTGGGCGGGGCTCGCCGCCGCCGGGCTGATGCAGCTCGTCTGGCGCCACCCGCTCGCCGCCGTCGCGGGGCGCGCGGTCGCGCTCCCCGGCGCCGTCTTCACCGCCATCTGCCTCGTCACCGCGACCGCGTCCTTCGCCGCCCCGTCCAACCACGAAGCCCCGAAGTCCAGCCCCGAAGCCGCCGACGGGAAGCTCGGCGTCGCCACGCTCTCGGCCGTCGTCGCCGCCAATGGCACCATCCAGCGCGGTGCC
>JBKBVA010000193.1:0-5219 GCA_046289665.1 Allosphingosinicella sp. | reverse complement strand
ATCAACGAGATGGCGCAGAAGCTGGAGGCCTATACCGAGGAGCTGCAGGCCCAGAACGAGGAGCTGCAGAGCCAGCAGGAAGAGCTGCAGAGCCAGCAAGAAGAGTTGCTCGCGCTCAACGAGGAGCTGCAGGCGCAGCGCGGCGGCTATACGGTCATCGTCAACAACCAGACGCTGATCGGAATCGTCCAGGGCGCGTCCTTCAACGGCGACTATGTCGCCGGCGGCGTCAGCTTCAACAACGATGCCTTCTCGAATTTCACCGGCCTCCTCGCGATCGCCATCAACACCGGCCTGCAATCCAATGCGCTGGCCGGGATGAGCGTGACCATCAACGTCAACGACTGACGATGCGCGCGATCGACCGGATCGGCCGCCGCTGTCGCAGCGGCAGGGGCCGCGCCCTGATCGGCGCCGGGGGCCTGGGCTTCGCGGCCGGGGTCCTCGCTTTGGCGGCGCCGGCGGCGTCGGAGGTGCGGCTCGGCCGGGAAGGCGCGGGCGACTTCCGCGTCTCGGTGATGAGCTGGTGGGAGATCCCGTTCCGCAGCATCGTGCGCCAGCAGCATGATTTCAGCTGCGGATCGGCCGCGGTGGCGACCCTGCTCACCTACCATTACGGGCGGCCGACGCCGGAGCGGGAATCGTTCGCCGCCATGTGGCGCGGCGGCGACCAGGAGCGGATCCGCAAGACCGGTTTCTCGATGTTCGAGATGAAGACGTTTCTCGACGGCCTCGGCTACCGCGCGGCGGGGGTGCGGCTGACCCCCGACCAGCTGCGGAGCCTGACCCGGCCGATCATCGTCCTCATCGACCTCAACGGCTTCAAGCATTTCGTCGTGGTGAAGGGAGTGAGCGGGGAGCGCATCCTGCTCGGCGATCCGATGCTCGGCCTCACCCAGTACGACATGGCCGACTTCGCGCGGATGTGGAACAATATCGGCCTCGTCATCCTCGAGGCGCCGACCGAGGACGGGCCGCTCTTCAACCTCGCCAGCGACTGGGGGCCCTGGTCGCAGGCGCCGCTCGACGCCGGCAACGGCGCGCTGCGGGTCGCCAGCGGCGATCTCACCACCCATTTGCCGCCCTCCTATCAGCTCACGCCGCAGATGCTGCTGGACGTGCGCGTCGGAACCGTGAGGTAGCCGCCATGAAAGGCCGTCGCCGCTATTGCGCCCTGCTCGCCTTCGGGATCCTGCTGCCGGCGAGCGCGCCGCCGCCGCTCGACTGGGCGGGGCTCGAGCAGGTCGGCGAGGAGGAGCTGAAGGCGCAGCGCGGCGGCTTCACCTGGCAGGGCGTCACCATCCGCTTCGGCGCCGAGGTGCGCACCTATCTCGAGGACGAGCTGGTGCTCCGCACGGTGGTGCACTGGACCGAGGAGGGGCAGACGGCGAGCGAGACCGTGTCCGGCGTGCTCACCCCGGTCGACGCCGCGTCGCTCCAGAACGGCATCCTCAGCACCGGCAACATCACCATCAACGTCGGCGACGCGAAGGTCTATCTCGCCAACGAGGGGCAGACGGCGATCATACACCAGACGGACGGCTCGATCCGCAACGTCCTCATCAACACCGCCAACGGCGTGTCGGCCCGGCAGGAGATCGACGCGACTCTCGACCTTGGCGGCTATGAGGGCTTCCGGGCGGAGATCGGCGCGGCGCGGATGGCGGAGCAGGTGGGCGACATGATCTCCCACTCCTCCGCCGGCCTGTTCGGCCAGTAGGCCGTCCTCCCTCGCTGCTAGCGCCGCGGCCCGCCGAAGGCGATCGGCAGGCGCAGCGACACGGACAGGTCCGGCGCCGCTTCGGTCACCCCGAAATTGAAGCCGAGATTGAGCGTCTGCCGCTCGGTCACGCGGTAGGAGAAGCCCATGGTCAGCGAGCCGACCTGGAGCGTGTTGGAGCGCTGCACGGTGTCGCCGATCTCGGTCCTGGAGGCGAAGATGTAATTGTGCCGGTAGCCGAGCGAGAAGGAGAAGCGGGGATTGAGCGCGAAGCCGAACCCGACATTGGCCGCGATCGCGTCGCCCGGATCGACCCGCCCGATCAGCGCGTCGCCGACCAGCCGGTCGACGTCGCGCGGAATGTGCCAGAGATAGCTCGCCCCGCCGTAGATGACGACGGGATCGGACGGCAGCAGGAAGCTGATGCCGGGCTGAACGCCCCAGAAGCCCGAGCCGGTCGCGAGGCCCGTGGCGACGCCGAATTCGTCGAACCCGATGTCGAACGGGCCCTTGCCGGTGTCGCTCTTGACGCGCAGCTGCCCGATCCAGATCGGCTTCAGCGGCCGCGCGCGGTTGATCTGGTAGCGCAGGCCGAACTCGACGTCGCCGATGCCGCTTTCCTCGAGCTCGATCGTCCGCACGATCCCCTCGTCGCGCTGCTGGACGACCTCGATCCGGTCGTCACGGTGGAGGAAGGGCACGCGGACCTCCGCCTCGAGCCTCCTGGTGATGCCGTAGCGCCCCGCCAGCGTGCCGACGAGCGTGTTGCGATCGACGTCGCTCGCCTCGATGAGGCCGATCTGGATGCCGGGAATGAGCTCGATGCCGCGGAACACCAGCCGGTTGGCCGAGGCGTTCACATATTCGATCTGCGGATCGAGGACGAACATTCCCGCCGGCGTCAGCACGCCCTGATCCTCCGGCACCGCCGAGACGAGCGCACGGCGCTCCGCCGGCGGCTCCGGCGGGGCTTCGCCGACCGGCCGGTCGGGCAGCGGCGTCGCCACGGCGGGGCCGTCCGGCGGCGCGACGGTGCCGCTCGTCTCCGCCTGGACGAGGCCCCGGCCGCGCAATCCGGCGAGCGCCGCCTCCGCGTCCAGCCGCTCCTGCAGCGCTCCGATCTGTTGCTGCTGCGCCTCGATCGTCCGGCGCTGCCTTTCCAGCTCCGCGCGCAGCGCCGCCACCTCCCCGGCGAGTCCGCCCTCGCTCTGGGCCAGCGCCGGCGACGCCCAGGCGCTCGCCAGCAGAAGGCCGGTCAGCATGCGCCGGCCCGGCACGATCCTCATTGCGGCCACCCCCATATTCGCCTCCCTGTCCTGTGATCTGTCCTGGCTGGTGAAGTCGCCCTCAGGCCTGGCCGAGCAAGGCGTCGCTCCGGCTGCGGAGCGCGAGCGGCCGCGGCGAATCGGGCATGCCATCCTCGCCGGCGAGGCGGCGAAGGCCGGCCGGATCGAGGATGCGGATGCGTTGAGGCCCGTCGAGCGCGATCAGGCGGCGGCGGGCGAAGTCCGAAATGGTCCGGCTGACGGTGTGGAGCGTGAGGCCGAGATGATCGCCGATGTCGCAGCGGGACATGGCCAGCACGACGCCGGAGCCTTCGTCCGCCCGCTCCCATTGCGCCAGCAGGAAGGCGGCGACGCGCGCCGTCGCGGTCTTGCGCCCGAGCAGGAAGATGCACCGGCGCGCGCTTTCCAGCGCGCTGCGCAGCGGTGCCTCCGAGCCGGGCGATTCGGGACCGCCGCCGGTGGGGGGCACGCCCGTCGACCTGCGATAGGCGATGAGGTGGACGTCGGTTACCGCCTCCGCAGCCTCCTCGTAGATCCCGTCATAGACCCCGAATGTCTCGCCTGCGTAATAAAAGCCTGTCAGTTGGCGGTTGCCGTGGGAGTCGAATCGACAGGTCCTGACGATGCCGCTTTCGACTTCGAACCAGTAGCGCGCGACATCGCCTTCGTTGAATATAACTGCGTCTTTTCGAAAAGTAACATGGATTGCGTAGGCACTACGTAAAGTATTGTTTGCGCTCGTCGAAGAAATCATCGGACGCATCCCCTCCGCACCTAGCGTGCTCGGGGGATTTGATTCCATGAAAAAAGCGGATACGCTATTGGGGCGAACCGCTGCGCATTTCCCACCGGGGAAAAACAATCTGGGTATTTTATACCAGGTACATACATGTACATCTTAAGACTGTGTTGCGTTAGGGGATATTACCTATGTAGAATCGGGTCGCGCTCGGTAATGCGCGTGGGATCGTCGCCGGTCTGACGGCCTTGTGGCGGCGGCTCTTCGGCAGGGGGGCGCATATCGGGCCGGGAGGCAGCGACGCGAACTCCACAGCGCCTGGGGGACTCGATGATTCATGGCGACAGCTTCCACGCAGGCTTGACCCCGCGCGAGGTCCAGATCCTGGAGTTGGTTGCAGACGGCAATTCCGCCAAGGAGATAGCCGGCATCCTCGGCATCGCGCCGCGCACGGTCGAGCGCCACACGGAGAATGTCCGGCTGAAGATGGGCGCGCGCAACAGGGCCCATATGGTCACCCGTGCGGTGAAGAAGGGCATCCTGCGGATCTTCGACGCGCCGATCGAGCCGCGCGCCTGTGCCGAATGCCTCTTCCGGCCGGACGTCTGCGATTCGCGCGAGATACGCGCCTTCCCGCTGCCGCAGCCGCCGGAGCGGACGTCCCCTCTCCCCAACCCTTTCCAGCAAGGGGGCGAGGGGGCGGGCTGAGCCCCGAAAATCGGCGAGTGCGGATCGGTACGGCAGCGACGACACTCTGCGTTACCACGACGAGGCGAACGGGCGTGCCACGCATATGTGGTACACACCGATCGATGACATCTACAGGAGGGGTTATCAGCTGCTCTATTGAGGCCCACCCGATGCCGTCTGCCTTCCGCCCCGCCTCTGCCCCGTTCGCAGCCCTGATCCTGGTGCTTTGCGCCGGGTGCGAGGGACGTGAGCGAGAGCCGGGGCCGGCCGGGACGGCGGGTGCCACGAGCGCGGCGGCGGCGGAAGAATATGCGTTCGACCGGCAACCGCCGGGGAGCGCCAACCAGGTGCCGACGCTCAAGGCGACGGCGGGGACGCTGCGCTATCGCCCCGGCTGCCTGTTCCTCGAGGACGGGCACGGCGGCGAGATCGGCCTCGTGCTTCCCGCCGATGTGACATTCGACGGCACACGCCTGACGGGCAAGCTGACGACGCCGGAGGGGGAACCCCTCGTCCGGGAAGTCGGCCGGCGCGTGAGCCTGAGCGGCCCGGTGATCGAACATCCGGGGGACGGGCGCTATTCCTGCGACACCGAACGGGTGCTGATCGCCGACTATTTCTGAAGCGGGAGGCGA
This sequence comes from Allosphingosinicella sp., assembly GCA_046289665.1. Taxonomy (GTDB): domain Bacteria; phylum Pseudomonadota; class Alphaproteobacteria; order Sphingomonadales; family Sphingomonadaceae; genus Allosphingosinicella. Next base: position 149 of record JBKBVA010000193.1, on the reverse strand, counting down.
AGGCCGCCCCGACCCCGCGCCCACGGCGCTCTCCCCCAGGAGAAGAGGGGAGGGTGTCGGGGCCGGTTCGCTTACGATCCTTTTTGGTTATTTCGTGTTGACAGCGTGACGCTGTTGTGGCACATTCCGCGCAGGCTCCAGAATTGCGA
>JBKBVA010000192.1:0-5257 GCA_046289665.1 Allosphingosinicella sp. | reverse complement strand
GTGTGGGTGGGGGGGGAGGGGTTCGGCGCGTGCACCCCACAGCGACAGGGGTCGTTCGATCCGGCCCCTGAGGCCCTTCCTGCCGCTCTCGGTCACCACCAGCCCGCGCAGCCGCTGCGGCGCGTGGGCCGAAAACCAGCGGGCGACCTCCGGGTTGAACGACATCACCGCCACCGGCCCTTCATAGCCGGCCAGCGCCGCCTCCACCGCCGCGCAGAGCGGCGCGATCCGCCGCCGCGGCGCCTTCACCTCGACGAGCAGGGGAACGCGCCCCGCGATCAGCGCGAGGGCCTCGGACAAAGCGGGGACGGCCTCGTCGCAGCCGCGCAGCCGTGTCGCGGCCAAGGCTGCCGGCGTCAGGTCGAGGAAGGCGCCGGTGCCGTCGGTGAGCCGTTCGAGCGTCTCGTCGTGGAACACGTAGACGGCGCCGCTGCCGCTCGCGCGAACGTCGAGTTCGATGCCGTGGCCGGCGGCGATCGCCGCGCGGAAGGCGGCGCGGCTGTTCTCGGGGACGCCGGGGCCGTGGAGGCCGCGATGCGCGAAGGGAAGCGCGATCAGGCGGGCGAGATCAGCCTTCCTTGACGGCGACGACGGCATCGATCTCCACCGCGACGCCGAGCGGCAGCACCGGCACGCCGACGGCGCTGCGGGCGTGGCGGCCGGCCTCGCCGAACACGTCCTGCATCAGCTCGGAGGCGCCGTTGGCGACCTGCGGCTGGCCGGTGAAATCGGGCGCGCTGTTGACGAACACGCCGAGCTTCACGATCCGCTCGACCCGGTCGAGCCCGACCGCCTTGTCGATCTGGGCGAGCAGCATCAGCCCGCAGGCGCGGGCGGCGCGCTGGCCGTATTCGAGGTCGCGGTCCTCCCCGATCCGCCCGGTCATCCGCTCGCCATTCTCCATCGACACCTGGCCGGAAATGTGGAGCAGGTTGCCGACGAGCACGGTCGGCACATAGGCCGCGACCGGCGCGGCGGCTTCGGGAAGGGTGAGCCCAAGCTCGGCGAGGCGGGAAGCGATGTCGGTCATGGGACAGGCGTAAGCACCGGGACTCGGGCGGGGTCAAGCCGCCACTCCCTCTCCCCTGCGGGGAGAGGGTTGGGGTGAGGGGGCTCTGCGGTCGAATCGTGCTTCCGAATTCAGAACCCCCTCACCTGCCCTCTCCCCGCCGGGGAGAGGGGTAAGCTCCCGGAGTTCCGACGCTTTCCTAATCGTCCTCGTCTTCCCGCCCGACGAGGTTGAGCTCGCGCGCCTTGATCTGGCGGGTCATGCACCAGTGCATCAATGCGTCCTCGCGGCCGTGGGTGATCCAGACTTCCCTCGGCTGGAGCTCCTCGATCGTCCGGGTCAATTCGTCCCAGTCGGCGTGGTCGGAGACGATGAGCGGGAGCTCGACGTTCCTCTGCCGCGCGCGCTGGCGCACGCGCATCCAGCCGGAGGCCATGGCGGTGATCGGATCGGGCAGCCGGCGCGACCAGCGGTCGTTCAGGGCGCCGGGCGGGGCGATGACGATATGGCCCTTCAGATCGGCCTTGGCGACGCCGGTGGCGGGGCGGAGCGCGCCGAGGTCCACGCCATGTTCGGTGTAGAGGTCGCACAGGCGCTGCAAGGCGCCGTGGATGTAGATCGGATCCTGGTGGCCCCGGCAGCGCAGTTCCGCGATCAGGCGCTGCGCCTTGCCGAGCGCATAGGCGCCGACGAGGACGCAGCGGTCCGGATTCTCGCGCAGCCGCAGCAGCAGCCGGTCGACCTCGCTCGCCGTCTCCGGGTGGCGGAAGACCGGGAGGCCGAAGGTCGCCTCGGTGACGAACACGTCGCAGGGCACCGGCTCGAAAGGGAGGCAGGTCGGATCGGCCCGGCGCTTGTAGTCGCCCGAGACGACGACGCGCTCGCCGGCATGCTCGAGGACGATCTGGGCGGAGCCGAGGACGTGGCCGGCCGGGACGAAGGAGACGTCCACCTCGCCCATCCGGATGACCTCCCCGTATCCGACCGCGACGCCGCCCGGCTGGGGGCCGTAGCGGCATTCCATGATCGCGAGCGTCTCGGGCGTCGCCCACAGCTGTTCGTGGCCGCCGCGGGCATGGTCGGCGTGGCCGTGGGTGACGAGCGCGCGCGGCTTCGGCGTGCCCGGATCGACCCAGGCATCGGCGGGGCGTATGTAGATGCCTTCCGGAAAAGGCTCGATCCAGGAACCGAGACGGGCCATTGGGAGCTATATGGTGGAGAACGGGCTCCGCCGCCATGGCGGGCCGCGCGAGAATGAAGCGAAGGAGCGCAAGAGATGGACTTAGCCGGGCCGGAATGGGGGATCCTCACCATCGTAGGACCCATCCTCATCGTCATCGTCGTCATCTGGGCGATCCTGCGCAACCGCAAGGCCAACACGCCCGGCAGCGTCAACCGCACCGAGGCGGCGACCCACGAACTCTATGACGAGGAAGAGATCGAGCGGCGCCACGAGGATGAGCACCGGCGCTAGGCGGCGCCGCCGATGAGCGCCGCGGGCGCGGCGGCGCCCCCGGGCGAGGCCGGCGCGGCCCCGCTGCCGCCGGTCGTCGCGGACTGGTTCGCGGCCAAGGACTGGGCGCCCCGCCGCCACCAGCTGGAGATGCTGGCCGCCGCCCGGGCGGGGCGCAGCGCCCTGCTCGTGGCGCCGACCGGGGCGGGCAAGACCCTCGCCGGCTTCCTCTCCAGCCTCGTCGAGCTGATCGAGGCGCCGACGGACGGGCTCCACACCCTCTACATCTCACCGCTCAAGGCGCTGGCGGTGGACGTGCAGAGGAACCTCCTCACCCCGATCGCCGAGATGGGCCTCGACATACGCGTCGAGACGCGGACCGGCGACACGCCGTCCGACCGAAAGGCGCGGCAACGGGTGCGGCCGCCGCAGATCCTGCTCACCACGCCTGAATCGCTCAGCCTGCTGCTCAGCCACCAGGACAGCGCCCTGCTGTTCGCCGGGCTGCGCACCGTGGCGATCGACGAGGTCCACGCCTTCGCCAGCGGCAAGCGCGGCGACCTTCTCTCCCTGTCGCTCGCCCGGCTGCAGCGCCTGTCGCCCGGCATGCGGCGGGTGGCGCTCTCCGCCACCGTCTCGGACCCCGAAGCCTATCAAGGCTGGCTCGCCCCGCATGGCGACGTCGAGATGGTGGCGGTGGTGCAGGGTGATCCCGGCGCCGAGCCGCGCATCGCGATCATGCTCCCCGAAGACGAGCGCATCCCTTGGTCGGGCCATAGCGGCCGCTGGGCGGCGGCCAACGTGATGGCCGAGATCGAGCGGCACCGGACCACCCTCGTCTTCTGCAACACGCGCAGCCTCGCCGAGCTGATCTTCCAGGACCTGTGGGCGGTGAACGAGGCGCACCTGCCGATCGGCATCCACCACGGCTCGCTGTCGATCGAGGCACGGCGCAAGGTCGAGAGCGCGATGGCGGCGGGGAAGCTGCGCGGCCTCGTCTGCACCGCCAGCCTCGATCTCGGCGTCGACTGGGGCGACGTCGATCTCGTCATCCAGATGGGCGCGCCGAAGGGTTCGTCGCGCCTCCTCCAGCGCATCGGCCGCGCCAACCACCGGCTGGACGAGCCGAGCGAGGCGATCCTCGTCCCCGGTAACCGCTTTGAATATCTCGAGGCGCGCGCGGCGCTCGACGCGATCGAGAATCGGGAGCTCGATCCCGAGATCTTCCGGCCCGGCGCGCTCGACGTGCTGGCCCAGCATGTCATGGCGGTCGCCTGCGCCGCGCCTTTCGACGAGGCGGAGATGCTGGCGGAGGTGCGCGCGGCGGCGCCTTATGCGGGCCTCTCGGAAGAGCTGTTCCGGCGCGTCCTCGGCTTCATCGAGAGCGGCGGCTACTCGCTCAAGGCCTATGACCGCTTCCGCCGGCTGACCCGCGATGCGGACGGCATGTGGCGGGTGGCGCATCCGCGCTTCGTCCAGCAGCACCGGATGAACGCCGGGATCATCGTCGAGGCGCCCGTGCTCGACGTGCGCTTCCGCGGCGGGCGCAAGCTTGGCACGGTCGAGGAGCAGTTCGGGGCGCAGCTCGCGCCGGGCGACACCTTCTATTTTTCGGGCCTGGTGCTGGAGGTCGAGAAGACCGACGGCACCGACCTCATCGTCCGCGCGTCCAAGAAGGCGGCGCGGATCCCGACCTATCTCGGCCAACGCATGGCGATGTCGACCAACCTCGCCGAGCGGGTGCGCCATTTCCTCCACGAGCGCGAGCAATGGCGACGCTTCCCCGACGACGTGCGCGAATGGCTGGAGGTGCAGGACCGCCGCTCGATCCTGCCGCGGCCGGACCAGCTCCTCGTCGAGACCTTCCCGCACGAGCACCGCCACTACATGGTCGCCTACAGCTTCGAAGGGTGGAACGCCCACCAGTCGCTCGGCATGCTGATCACCCGGCGGATGGAGAGCGCGGGGCTCAAGCCGCTCGGCTTCGTCTCGAACGATTATGCGCTCGCCTGCTACGGCCTCGAGCCGATCGCCGATCCGGCGCGGCTGCTCTCCCCCGACATCCTCGAGGACGAGTTCGTTGAGTGGGTGCAGGGATCGAACCTGCTGAAGCGCGCCTTCCGCGAGGTGGCGGTGATCGGCGGGCTGGTCGAGCGCCACCATCCCGGCAAGCGCAAGTCGGGGCGGCAGGTGAGCTTCTCGACCGACCTCATCTACGACGTGCTGCGCCGCTACGAGCCGGACCATCTGCTGCTGCGGGCCGCCTGGGAGGATGCCCGCGCCCGGCTGACCGAGGTTGGGCGGCTGGCGCGCCTGCTCGACCGGGCGCAGGAGACGATGGTCCATGTCGCGCTCGACCGGGTCTCGCCGATGGCGGTGCCGGTGCTGGTCATCGTCGGCCGCGAGGCGACCGCGACCGGCACGGTGGACGACCAGTTGCTGATCGAGGCGGAAGGGCTGGCGGCCGAGGCGATGCGCCTCGACTGAGGCTCAGACGAAGATGCCGGGGTCCGCGATCGGATCGGCGGGCGGCGCGCCGAGCAGGAAGACATAGTCCTCGCCGGCCTGGTAGCCGGCCTCGCCATTGCCGTCGACGACCAGGAACGCCTTGCCGGCAAGGTCGCCCGCATCGGCGGTGAAGAGCAGGGCCTGGCCGGCGCCGAGGCCGGTGCCGAGCGCGCCGGCGAGGTCCGCATCGAAGCTCGCCGCGGAGAGCGTGCCCGAGGTGACGGCGGCGGCGAAGCCGGTGACGGCGACGGGAAGGTCGATCCGGTCCTCGCCGAAATCGAAGTCGG
>JBKBVA010000191.1:0-5293 GCA_046289665.1 Allosphingosinicella sp. | reverse complement strand
TCACCGAGCTGAACACCGTGTCGTAGCCGCCGGTGGCGCTTCCCTCGAAGACGAGGTCGCCGGCATCGTCTACGATATAGCGATCGTCGCCGTCGCCGCCGTGCATCCGGTCGGCGCCCGCGCCGCCGTCGAGCCGGTTGGCGGCGGCATTGCCGCGCAGGATGTTGGCGAGGCCGTTGCCGGTGGCGTTGATCGCCCCGGTGCCGGTCAGGGTGAGGTTCTCGATATTGGCGCCGAGCGTCCAGCTGATCGAGGCTTCGACCGTGTCGGAGCCGGCGTTGAGCGCCTCGACCACCACGTCGCCGACATGGTCGACGACATAGGTGTCGTTGCCGCCCAGGCCCGCCATCGTGTCGGCGTTGAGGCCGCCGTCGATGCGGTTGTGGAGGTTGTTGCCGGTCAGCGTCTGCGCCGCCGTGCCGGTGCCGGTCAGCCGCTCGACATTGGCGGCGAGCGTGTAGCTTGCGAGGCCGGTGCGGACCTCGTCCGTTCCTTCGCCCGCCGCTTCCGTCACCGTGTCGCCGGCAGCGTCGACGACGTAGACGTCGTCGCCTGCGCCTCCGCGCATGACGTCGTCGCCGAGGCCGCCGCTCAGATAGTCGTGGCCGCCGGCCCCGGACAGGACATCGTCGCCATCGGCGCCGAACAGCCGATCGTCGCCGTCTGCGCCCGATATGGAATCGGCATGGTCGGTACCGCCGATATCGAAGCGCTCGATCGAGGTGAAATCGATGGTGAGCAAACCGTCCGCGGTCGCGATCCGGCCGTCATAGCCTCCATCGGGGCTGCTTGCATAATCGTCGACCTCGAAGAAGAGGCCGCTCCCCGAAGCCCGAAACCCGGCCTGGAGCAGGTCGTTTCCGATGCCGCCGGCGACGATGTCCCGGCCGTCATTGTACGCCGGGGTTCGGTTGTCGAAATGCCCGCTTCTCAGGATATCGTCGCCGGCGCCGCCCTCCAGGCGATCGTCGCCGCCGCCGCCGTCGAGGTCGTCATTGCCGTCTCCGCCCAAAAGGATGTCGTTGCCCGCCTTGCCGCGCGCCACATCGTCGCCGCCCCCAAGCTCGAAGCGATTGTCGGAGTCGTTGCCGACGACCAAGTCCGCATAATCCCCGGTCGTCACATTCTCGATGCCTGCGATCGTGTCGAGGTGCGCGAAGCTGTCGAGCGCCTCTCCCGGCCCGATCGAACGCCAGTACAGGCCGATGACGAACTCTTCGCTGCCTTCCATATTGACGGTGACGCCGACGGGCCCCGTCTCGGCCGAGTAATCGACGAGGTCGGTACCGGCGCCGCCGTCGATCGTGTCATAACCGGCACCTCCTACGATACGATCGTCGCCCTCTCCGCCGTCGAGCTGGTCGTCGCCCTCGCCGCCGTAGAGCGTGTCGTCGTCGCCCTCGCCGTAGAGAATGTCGTTGCCGGCGCCGCCGTCGAGATCGTCGGCCGCGGCGGATCCGGTGAAGCTGTTGGCGAGGCCGTCATTTTCCACGACCCGGACACCCGATCCGGTGACCACGGTGAAATAGCGGCCGTCCGCGCTCACCAGCAGCTGATTGCCGTAATCCCCATCCGGGAAGAACTCGCTGCCGTCCGCAACCTCGCCGCCGACGGCGAAGCTGCGCACGATCGCCCAATTGGCAGTCGAGATCTGGGTGATCGTGTCGCCGCCTTGATCGAGGATGAAGAGGTTCTGGCCGGCGGCGTCGAAGGCCATGCCGGTGATGATCTGCCCCTGCAGCGACGGGTGCATCGCCGCGAGGTCGAAGCGATAGCTGAGATCGAGCCCGCGAATGTGGATAGATGTCGAGTGGCTCTGCGCGATGAGGCCGGCTTCCGCGCTTATCGCCTGCACCGACAAGGCATCGTAATCGTAGCCGGACGTCTCCGTGCTGCTGTGCACGATTCCGGCTCCAGCCTGGTAAACGAAGAGCGGACCTGCCGAGCTGTTCGGCGGCGCGATTAGGGCGCGCGATCCGCTGCTGTCGCGCCAGAGCATCGGATCGTCCGTGAGATACGTGTCCGAAAGGTGCGTATAGGCGCCGGTGGAGAGATCGACCCGCCACAGCAACGGCCCGGAACCGCTCGCTCCATTGAAGCTCTCGGTCAGCAGCGCCGTCCCGTTGTTGAGGATCGCGACGTCGAAGAACGGACCTTGCTGCCCCGAGACGTTCACGGGCATGCTCGTCGTCGCCCCGGTCGCGGTGTCGACGCGGTAGGTCGTGATCACGCCCTGGTTGTACCACCACGCTTCGTTGCTGGGCGTATAGGAGACGAACTGGCGCTCCACCACCAGCAGGTAGGAGCCGTCCGGCGACAGGTCGATGCCGCCGAGCTCGACGCCCACGTCCCAAGTCGCCTGCAGCGTGCGCGTGGCGATGTCGTAGACGCGCACGAATCCGTCGCTGCCGGCGACGTACAAAGTGGTACCGTCGGCGCTCATCACCACATCGGCTGGCTTGCCTTCAGCGAGTTGTGCAGACAGGCGACCGTGTGCAGTGTCCGGCATAGAATTTTCTCCCACCCAAGAATAAGTGCGGACCGTAACTGCCTGATCTTGTTTCGGCAATCGATTGTCTCCGCGGAGAGCAGCTTTTCGGGCTTCGGCACATGCCGCCTTTCCAAGCCGCCGCTTTTCGGGAAGATGGCGCCATGTCCCGTCGCCTGCGCCCGCTGACCCGCCTCGAGGGCGACCAGAAGGAAGCCTCCTCGCCCGGCGCCCACGCCGCGCTCTCCGCCTCGGCGGGGACGGGGAAGACGCATGTGCTGACGGCGCGGGTGCTGCGGCTGTTGCTGTCCGGCGTCGATCCCGCCTCGATCCTGTGCCTCACCTTCACCAAGGCGGGCGCGGCCGAGATGGCGGACCGGATCCATGCCCGCCTCGCTTACTGGGTGCGGCTGAAGGACGCGGAATTGGGCGCGGAGCTCGCCGCCCTCGGCGAGGACCCGAGCGACGCCAACCGCGCGCATGCCCGCACCTTGTTCGCAAAGACCCTCGACGCCGCGGGCGGCGGGCTGCGCATCCAGACCATCCATGCCTTCGCCCAGGGCCTGCTCGCCGCCTTCCCGGCCGAAGCGGGGCTCGTTCCCGGCTTCCGCCCGCTGGAGCAGCGCGAGGAAAGGCTGCTCGCCCGCCAGACGCTCGCCGACATGCTGGTCCGCGCCGAGGCGCGCGGCGATGCGGCTCTGCTCGGCGACGTCCAGGCGCTCAGCCACAGGCTGGGGGAGGGGGCGGCCGAGGGCTTCCTGATGGCTTGCGCGCGGAGGCCCGACGCGATGGACGCGCTCGGCCCGGCGATCGGCGTCGAGGGGCGCCTCCGCCGCGCCTTCGGCCTTCCCGAAGGCGACATCGACGCGATCCTCGCCGAACAATGCTGCGACGATCTGTTCGACGTCGAGAGCCTGCGCCGCCTCGCCGCCGCCAATCGCGCCTGGGGGACCGCCACCGGCCTTTCCTGCTGCGACATCGTCGCTGCCTGGCAGGCGAAGGACAATGCCGGCCGCGCCGCCGGGCTCGCCGAACTGGCCGGGATCGTGCTCACAAAGGCCGGCGACCCGAAGAAGATCCAGGCCGGGCTGCTCAAGGCGGACCCGGATTATGCCGACCATGCCGCCCGGCTCGTCGAATGCTGCCGGCGCCTGCTCGCGATGCGGGCGACCGCCGCGCTCGTCGCCTGCCTCGCCGCGGGCCTCCGCGCCGGCCAGGCCTTCGCGCTCGACTACACCGCCGCCAAGCGCGCCGCCGGCGCCGTCGATTTCGATGACCTCATCCGCTGGACGGAGGCTTTGCTGCTCACCCCCGGCATGGGCGACTGGGTGCGCTACAAGCTCGATCAGACCACCGACCACATCCTCGTCGACGAGGCGCAGGACACCAATGCGGCGCAATGGAACATCGTCGGCGCGCTGACGGAGGAATTCTTCTCCGGCCAGGGCGCCGCCGGGCGCCACCGCACCCTGTTCACCGTCGGCGACTTCAAGCAGGCGATCTTCGGCTTCCAGGGCACCGACCCCGCGGCGTTCGAGGAGGCGCGGGCCTATTTCGAGGCGAAGGCCCGGGCGGTGCGCGCCGCGGCGATCGACATGGACCTTCCCGCGCGCGAGGTCCCGCCCGACTTCCTCGACCTCTCGATGGACCGCAGCTTCCGCTCCGCGCCGCCCATTCTCGCCGCGGTCGACACTGTGATCGCGCATCTCGGCCACGAAGCCTTCGGCCTGCCCCGCGCGCCCAACCCGCACGAGAGCCACCACCGCGGCCGCCCCGGCTCCGTCACCTTGTGGAAGCCCTTTGCGCCCGAGCTCCAGGATCCGGCGGAAGGCGTGGAGGATGCCGGCGAGGAAGGCTGGGTCAGCGACACCGTCCGTGCCTATGCCGCCCGCGTCGCCCGCCAGGTGCGGCGCTGGCTCGACAATCCGTTCTGGCTCGAGGGCAGGAAGCGGCCGGTGCGGCCGGAGGACATCCTGATCCTGGTGCGCCGCCGCGGCGATCTCGCCTCGCTCATCGTCGCGCGGCTTCACGCAGAGGGCGTGCCGGTCGCCGGCGTCGACCGCCTGGCGCTGACCGCGCCGCTCGCCGTCCAGGACCTGCTCGCCGCCGTCCGCTTCGCCGTCCAGCCGCTCGACGACCTCAATCTCGCCGCTCTCCTGGTCTCGCCCCTGTTCGGCTGGACGCAGGAGCAGCTGTTCGCGGCGTCGCACGGCCGCAAGGGGGCGCTGTGGCCGCATCTTCGCAGCCTTCCGGCACACGTCCAGCCACCTTCCGGCACACTGGCCGGCCTCCACGCCCTCCTCGCCATGGCCGATTACGCCACCCCCCATTCCTTCCTTGAGACGATCCTGAGCGGAGAGTTGGGAGGCCGCCGCAAGCTGCTCGAACGACTGGGTTCCGAGGCCCGCGACCCGATCGAGGAGCTGCTCGCCTCGGCGCTCGAATTCGAATCCGGCACCGCGCCTTCGCTCCAGCGCTTCCTCGACTGGTTCAGCCGCGGCGAGGTCGAGATCGTCCGCGATCCTTCCGCGCCCCTCGACGCGGTGCGGGTAATGACCGTGCACGGATCGAAAGGCCTGCAATCTCCGGTGCTCATCCTCGCCGATGCCTGCGCCGATCCGGACCGCAAGGGCGGCGGCCCGGGCGGGCGCACCGCCGCCTTCACCCTGCCGGACGGCCCCACCGTCCCGGTCTTCCGCCCCCGCAAGGAGGAGCTGGCGGAGCCGCTCAAGGGCCAGATCGAGGCCCAGGACCGCCTGGAGCGCGAGGAGCATTGGCGGCTGCTCTACGTCGCCATGACCCGCG
>JBKBVA010000190.1:0-5349 GCA_046289665.1 Allosphingosinicella sp. | reverse complement strand
CCCGCCGGGGAGAGGGTGCGCTGCAGCATCGCCCTCGAATGTCGATACAGTTGGCGCGGGAGCGAGGGGGCGGGATGGCGACGGGATTCACTTCGCTCGACTGGGCGATCGTCGCCGCCTACGTGCTCGTCCTCGCCGCCGCGGGGGTGCTGGCGACGCGGCGGCAGCGCGATTCCACCGACTATTTCCCGCCGGCCACCGCGTGCCGATCTGGCTGGTCGCCGTGTCGGTGCTGTCGACGACGCAATCGGCGGCGACCTTCCTCGGCGCGCCCGACTACGGCTATCGCGGCGACTGTACCTATCTGACGAGCTATGCCGGCGCCCTGCTCGGCGCGATCCTCGCGGGGCGCATCCTGGTGCCGCGGCTCTACGCGATCGGCGCGACGACGGTCTACGAGCTGCTGGCGAAGCGCTATGACCTCCGCGCGATGAAGGCGGCGGGCGGCATGTACCTGGTCGGCCGCGTCTTCGCGAGCGGCGCGCGGCTCTATCTCGCCGCCATCGCCGCCTCGATGATCATCTTTTCCAACGTCGAGGCGCAAAGCGTGCTGATCGCCTCGGCCGCCCTCGTCGCGCTCGGCCTCGTCTTCACCTTCATCGGCGGGCTGCGCGCGGTGATCTGGGCGGACCTCGTCCAGGTCGTGCTCTACACCGGGGCCGCGATCCTCGTCCTGTGGCTGCTGTGGACGCGCATTCCCGCCCCCGCCGGCGAGGTGCTGTCGGCGCTGGCGAGCGAGGACAAGCTGCGGCTGATCGACCCGTCGCTCGACCTCTCCCGCCCCTTTTCGCTGCTCGCCACCTTCACCGGCATCGTCCTCCTCTTCTTCGCCAGCACGGGCCTCGACCAGGACACCACCCAGCGCCTGCTGGCCTGCCGCGACGCGCGCGAGGGCGAGCGGGCGCTCTACGTGAGCGTGCTGGCGGCGGTGCCGGTGGTCCTCGTCTTCATGGCGATCGGATCGCTGCTCCACGTCTTCTACGGCCGGCCGGACCTGATGGGCCAGGCGGCGGCGGCGGCGGGCGAATATGAGGGCGAGAAGATCACCGTCTTCATGAACTATATCCTGACCCAGATCCCGCCCGGCGTGCGCGGGCTGGTCGCGGTCGGCGTGCTCGCGGCGGCGGCGGTGAATTCGGGCCTGATCTCGATGTCGTCGGTGCTGATCGAGGATTTCTACCGCCCCTGGATCGCGCGGCGCCGGGAGATGCCGGAGGCGCATTTCGTCCGCGCCGGGCGCGTCGGCATGCTGCTGCTCGGCCTCGCGCTTCTCGGCATGTCGGTGCTCTGCTTCTACTGGCAGCGTTATACCGACGCGCCTCTGCTCGAATTCGCGCTGGGCGTGATGACCTTCGCCTATTCCGGCCTGCTCGGCGTCTATTTCACCGTGCTCTTCACCCGGCGCGGCTCGTCCGCGTCGGTGCTGTGGGCGCTCGCCGCCGGCTTCGTCGCGATCGGGCTGCAGCAGGCCTATGTGGTGGACACGCTCGGCCTGCCGGCGGCGATGAAGGCGCTCGCTTTCCCGTTCCAGCTGGTGGTGGGGACGGGAATCGCCTTCCTCGTCTGCGCCGCGGGCCGCTCGCCAGCCGCCTCGCCAGCCGGGGCCCCGGCGGCTAAGGAGCGCGAATGACGGTCCGCTCCCTGTTCGCCACCCGATTCTACGAGGCGCCGCTCGGCGACGACGCGCTGGTCGCGGAGCTCGACGACGCCTGCCGGGCGCTGGCCGAGGAGGACGAGGCCGGACGACGCTGGTCTCGGGAGCATAACTATCGCGGCTACACCTCCTATGCCTCGCTCGACGATTTGCCGCTGCGCGACCCGCGCTTCGGCGACCTCGTCCGGCGTCTCAACCGCCACGTCGCCGCCTTCGCCGCCGACTGCGCCTTCGATCTCGGCGGTCGGCGCCTCAAGCTCGACAGCCTGTGGGTGAACGTCCTGAAGCCGGGCGGTGCGCATTCGGGCCACATCCACCCGCACAGCGTCGTCTCCGGCACCGTCTACGTCACCGTCCCGCCGGGCGCCGGCGCGCTGAAGCTCGAGGACCCGCGCCTGCCGATGCTGATGGCCGCCCCGCCCCGCCGCGACGATGCGCCGGAAGAGCTCAGGACCTTCGTCTACGCCGAGCCCGCGCCGGGCAGCGTCTTCCTCTGGGAGAGCTGGTTGCGCCACGAGGTCGTTCCCGGCACAGGCAAAGGCGAGCGCATCAGCATCAGCTTCAACTACCGGCTGTGACCAGCGGCCGGACTTCACGCATCAAGGAAGAGAAATGGGTTTTCGTTGCGGTATCGTCGGGCTGCCCAATGTCGGCAAATCGACCCTGTTCAACGCGCTGACCGAGACGGCGGCGGCGCAGGCGGCCAATTATCCGTTCTGCACGATCGAGCCGAACGTCGGCCGCGTCGCGGTGCCGGACCGGAGGCTGCAGGAGATCGCGCGGGTCGCGAAATCCGCGAACGTGATCGAGACCCAGCTCGAATTCGTCGACATTGCCGGCCTGGTGCGCGGCGCCTCCAAGGGCGAGGGCCTGGGCAACCAGTTCCTCGGCAACATCCGCGAGGTCGACGCGATCGTCCATGTGCTGAGGTGCTTCGAGGGCGGCGACGTCACCCATGTCGAGGGGCGGGTCGATCCGATCGCCGATGCCGAGACGGTCGAGACCGAGCTGATGCTCGCCGACCTCGAGAGCCTCGAGAAGCGCGTCCCCGCTCTGTCAAAGAAGGCGCAGCAGGGCGACAAGGAGGCCAAGGTGCAGGCGAGCGTGCTCGGCCAGGCGCTGGAGCTGCTGCGCGATTCCAAACCCGCCCGCCTCACCGAGCCGAAGGACGAGGAGGAAAGGAAGGCGCTGGACCGCGCGCAACTGCTCACCGCCAAGCCGGTCCTCTACGTCTGCAACGTCGACGAGGGCGACGCGGCGGAGGGCAATGCCCACAGCGCGCGGGTGTTCGAGAAAGCGGCCTCGGAAGGCGCGGGCGCCGTCATCGTCTCGGCCGCGATCGAGGCGGAGATCGTCACCATGGCGCCCGAGGACCGGGGCGAGTTCCTGTCCGACCTCGGGCTCGAGGAGACCGGCCTCAGCCGCGTCATCCGGGCGGGCTACGAATTGCTCGACCTCATCACCTTCTTCACCGCCGGCCCCAAGGAAGCGCGCGCCTGGACGGTGGAGAAGGGCGCCAAGGCCCCGCAGGCGGCCGGCGTCATCCACACCGACTTCGAGCGCGGCTTCATTCGCGCCGAGACCATCGCCTATGAGGATTTCATCCGCTGCGGCGGCGAGGCGGGCGCCAAGGAAGCCGGCAAGATGCGGTCCGAGGGCAAGGAGTATGTGGTGCAGGACGGCGACGTGCTGCTGTTCCGGTTCAACGTCTAGGGAGCCTCTTCGCCCGCCCGTCATCCCGCCGCAGGCCGGGATCTCAGGCCGGAAGAGGCGTTTGCGTTCTTCACCCCACGAGATCCCGGCCTTCGCCGGGATGACGGATGTCCCTCACCCCAGATTCTCCCGATAGTAGATGTCGCCGTGCAGCACGTCGCAGACGTGCCGGCCCTCGGGCGCGCGGATGCGGTTGAGGAAGCTGTGGGCGTAGGGGAAGAAGTGGAGGTGGAGGTTGAGCGGATATTTCGCCTCCCGCTCGCGCGGGACGACGAGGATCAGCCGGCGCCGCGCGATCCGCCGCAGCTCCTCCAGCGCGGCGTCGAGATCGAGGATGTGCTCGAGCGTGTGGGTGCAGACCACCGTGTCGAAGCTGGCGTCGCCGAAGGGCAGCCGCCCCGCCCAGCCTTCGACGAAGCGAAGGTTCGGCGGCGGATCCTGCCGAACCGGCGGGACCATGTCGGCACCGACCACCCGCGCTTCCGGAAAGGCGCGGGCGATCCGCTCCGCCAGCCATCCGCGGCCGCAGCCGGCGTCGAGCACGCTCTCCCCCGCCACGTCGGCGAGGATGCGATCGCTGCAGGCGCGGTTGAGATCGGTCTCGCCCATCAGGGGCGGGAGGGCGGCGTAGAAGGCGGCGTAGTCGGCCTCGCTCATCGTCCGGACGTTCTGGCGGAAGGCGATGAAGCGGCGCGCATCGCGGCCCCAGGCGAGGTACATGAGGGGGAGGAAGAGCGGCGAATCCCGGAGCGCCGGCGGGAGCAGATCCTCCAGCACCCAGCGCACGGCGTTCACCGCCCGTCTTCCGATCGCCATGGCGGGCCCCTTTCCCAGGGGGCAGCCTAGCGGGTCAGCGGGGAAGGGACAGTCACTTTCACGCGCGGCGGCGTGCGCTGTCTTTCCGACATCGGGAAAGTGACTGTCCCCGGCCAGCCTATTCGGCCGCCACCGCGGCGGTGATCCGCGTCACCAGATCGGCGCGCGCGGCAGAGAGTTCGCGGCCCGTCGCGACGGGCGCGGCGCTGGCGGTGACGATGACGAGGCGGCGCTTCGGATCGACATGGACCATCTGGCCGAAAATGCCGATCGCCGAGAAGGTGCCGTGCGGCCCGATCCACCATTGATAGCCGTAGCCGCGGCCCGGGGCGCCGATCTCCGCCTGCGCGGCGGTCGCGGCGTCGATCCAGCCGTCGGGCAGCAGCTCGCGGCCTCCGGCGCGGCCGCCGTCGAGGATGAACTGGCCGATCCGCCCATAATCCCGGAGCGTCGCGGAGAGGCAGCAGCCGCCGATCTCCTGCCCGCCTTCGTCGATCTGCCACCAGGCGTCGTCGGCCATATAGGGGCGCCACAAGGTCTCGGAGAGGTAGCGGGCGAGCGGCTTGCCGGTGGCGCGGCTGACGAGGACGCCGATCAGGTTCGATTCGCCGGTCTTGTACACCCACTTCGTCCCCGGCTGCGCCTCGCGGCCGAGGGTGCGCAGATAGGCGACGGTGACGTCCTCCCCCTTCCCCGGCGGAGTCGCGAACATGCGGGCGACGTCGCTCTCCGGATCGGTGTAATCCTCGTTCCAGCGCACGCCCGAGGTCATCGTCAGGACGTGGCGGACGGTGACGCCGTCATAGCCGCTGCCCTTCAGCTCCGGAATGTAGCGGGTGACGGGATCGTCGAGCGAGCCGATATGGCCGTCGCGCACCGCGGCGCCGACCAGGGTGGAGGTGAGCGACTTGGCGACCGAAAAGCTCGTCCAGCGCATCTGCGGCGTGAAGCCGCGGGCGTAGCGTTCCAGGCGGATGCGGCTATCCTGGAGGACGAGCAGGCCGGCGGCGTTCATCGGCGCCATCAGCGCGTCGATGCCGGCCTCGCCGCCCAGCGCAGGGGCGAGCGGGGCGCCCGGCGGCAGCGGCCGCGCCTTGGTCCCCGCCTCCACCCGTCGGGCCGGGAAGATTTCGTGCATGCGCCGGAAGTTGCGGTCCTTCTCCTCC
>JBKBVA010000018.1:0-18093 GCA_046289665.1 Allosphingosinicella sp. | reverse complement strand
CGAAGGCGGTGGTGCCCTGGATCTGGAGCGCGGCGCGCGAGCCGAGGGCGAAGTTGGCGCCGGCCGCGAGGCGGGCATAGGTGTCCTTCGACCGGTCCTCGATGACGAAGCTGTTGACGATCATCGGCGAGGCGGTGCCGGCATAGCGGACGGTGCGGCCGTCGCCCTTGAAGTCGCGCTCGACGGTCAGCGCCGCATAGGGGCGGACGGCGAGGCCGCCGGCCGCCATGTCGGCGCGGGCCTCGAGGCCGACGCTGCCGGTCAGCGCGCTCACGTCCTGGTCCTGGACGATGTTGGTCAGCACCGGATCGCCGGTCTCGGTATAGCCGTCCAGCTCCGCTTTGGCGTAGTTCAGCGCCACCACCGGTCCGACGCGGATGCCGCCCGTGTCGAACAGGAAGCCCGCCTTCGCGCCGGCGCTGGTCGCGCTGCCGTCGGTCTCGGCGTGGATGTCGTCGATGACGGCGGTGCGGCGGATGTCGTAATCGAGCCAGCCGTGCGAGGCGTGGGCCTGGACGAAGGCGCCGCCCATCGCCCAGCCGCCATAGGCGCCGAGCTGGATCGCGCGGGCGCGCACGTCGCCGGTGGTGGTCGCCAGATTAGCTTCGGGGCGCGACCAGTTGCCGGCGACGCCGAACACCGCGCCGCCCCGATCATATTCCGCGCCGGCGGTGACGCCGAACGTGTCGAGCTCGTAGCCGAGGCTCGTGTTCCGGCGGCCGAAATCGCGCTTGGCGCCATTGCCGCTGACGAAGACGTGGAGGCCGCGTCCCTCGCTGCCTTCCCGCGCGTGCGAGAGGTCGACGCGGCCCGACAGGGTCGAGGCGAAGCTGGTGGCGGCGATGAGGCCGGTCTCGCTCTGCGAGGCGAAGTGGAGCGGCGCCTCGAGCTGGCGCACCGCATATTGGCCGACGATCTGGAAGCCGCGCGCGGTGAGGTGGACCTGATCGACGTAGAACAGATACTGGCCGGCGAGCGGGGCGTTGGTGGTGACGCATTCGATCGGGCAGGCGCCGGCGCTGATCAGGCCGAAGGCGGAGAGGTTGTTCTCGACCACGTCGCCGATCAGGTTCAGATCGAGATAGTTGACGATCACCCCCTGCGCCGCGACCTCGGCGAGCTCGGTCTTGATGCCGGCGTTGAAGGCGGCGGCATAGGCGCTGCCGACCGCGGCGACCGGGAGGCCGCTCACTTCGGGAAGACGGCCGACGTCGCCGGCGAGGAAGGTGATGTTGCGCGCGCCGGCATTGACGAGAGCGTTGATCCCCGCGCTCGCCTCGGCGACGCGGATCTGCGCCTGCGCGGGAACGCCGGCGATGAGGCCGGCAATCTGCTCGCTCGTCGGGGTGAGGCCGAGGCTGCGCTCGTAGGCGCGGGCATCGTTGCCGCCGATCGAGATGACGACGAGATCGTTGGCATCGAACGTGCCGCTGACCCGCGGGAAGGCGGCCGGGCCGCCGCCGGCGAGGAAGGCGCTATATTCGGTGACGAAGCCGGGAATGCCGGGGCCGTTGATGTTGCCGTTGCCGGTGAAGGCGCCGCCGATCGCGAAATTGTCGACCGGCACGCCGAGCAGCTGCGCCATCGTGTCGACGAAGTTGGTCGCATCCGAGAAGCGGCATTGCGGATAGGCGGCGGGGCAGGGGATGCCGAGCAGCTGAAACAGATTGCCGTCGTCGGCATAGGAATCGCCGAAGGCGACGATGCGGTCGACGCTCTGCGCCGATGCCGGCGCGGCGGCGGATGCGATGGCGGCCGCGGCGGCGGCGCAGAAAAGCTTCGCGGTAAAGCGTGACATGAATTCCCTCCCCATGGCCGCGCCTGCCCGGCGCGTGCCTCGCGGCGGAGGATGCAGCGGATCGGCGCTACTGACAAGCGGGTAAGCGAGAGGAGGAAATCGCCTCGCGGTGCGGCTCGTTAGAGAGCCGGGTGGTGAGCAGCGCGCTCCGCCTCGTCTGGCGGGCGGGGCTGGAAAGACTCAACATATTCCCCCGGCCCGTGCGAGGCCGCCGGCGTCGCGATATCGCTTCTGGCGCGGTTGCGGATGTGCTAGATTTGCCCGTCTTTCCGGGGGGATATGCCATGCGCCGCCTGTTGCCGCTCGCCGCCGCCGTCTCGCTGCTCGCGGCGCCTGCGGCCGCCGTCCCGCAGTGGCGCGCGGCCCCCGAACAGGACGTCCTGCTGTCGCGCTGGGACATCGCCCCGCCCGAACTCAGGCTGAAGGCGGGGGAGGCGGTGCGGCTGCGCTTCGTCAACAATTCCGAACAGGCGCTGACCTTCTCGGCCCGCCGCTTCTTCGGCAGCGCCGAGGCGCGGCGCCAGGATGCCGCGCTGCTCAAGGCGGGACGCGTCGTGGTGCCCCCGCATTCGACGCGCACGGTGATGCTGGTGCCGCGCGCCGGACGCTATCGCGCCGAGGGCGGACACCTCCTCCACCGCCTGCTCGGCATGCGCGGGCGGATCCTCGTCGAATAGCCGCCTCCCCGGCAGGCGCCGGGGAGGGGCAATGCGCCTAGCGCCGCAGCTGTCCGCGGATCGCGCCTTGCGGATGGTCGCTGGTGTGGACCTGCACGTAGAAATCCGACGGCGCGGTCGCGATCTGCGCCGCCAGCTCGTTGGTGATGGTCGTGCAATTGTCGCTGTCGTCGTCATCCGGCGGGTCGAGCGTCACGACGGGCGGCCCCGAGACGCCGGCGGCGCCGCGGTGGATATGGGCGCCGGTGGCGGGGACGGTGATGTCGCGCACCTCGAGGTCGGTGCAGATTTGCGGCACCGCCGGGTTGAGGTCGACGAGGGCGCGGCCCCAGCCGTTCGGGTCGCCGGGCCCCGGGACGACGGCGGCGCCGGTCAGCTCGGCCTGATATTCGTCCCCGACCACGTCGGCGACGGTGGAGCAGGCGGCGAGGGCGAAAGCGCCGCTTGCGATGAGCAGGATCGAGGGTGTGGTACGCATCGGACTGTCTCCTCCTGAGAGCCGGTGGCGATGCCCGGGGCCGAAAGCGCGCCGGAATCATGGCGTACGGCAGCGTAACAACCTATGTTGGGGCCCTAACGTTCCAGATGGAGGCGGCGGTGGCGAAGGCGAAGAAGGGCAAGGCGAAGATCCCCAAGGAGGTCGGTGGGGTGAAGGTGCCGAAGAAATTGCGCAAGATCGGCAAGAAGGCGATCGCGCTCGCCCAGCAGCCGATGGTGAGCGAGATCGCCGCCGCCGCGTTGCTCGGCGCCGCCGCGGCGCTGCGCGAGGGCAAGGATCTCAAGGGTAGGGACGCGGCCAAGGCAGCCGGCGCGGCCGGCGACGCGGCCAAGGCGGCGGCGAAGGAAGCGGGCGCGGAGGTGTCGAAGCTCAGCGAGGCGCTGAAGATGCTGGCCGGCGACCTCGCCCGCCGCGCGGTCGACGCGATGGCGGAGGGGAAGGGGCCCGCGCGGGCGCCGCATCTCGCGCGCGCGGATGCTCCCGACCCTGCTCCGCAGGCGGCCGAAGCGAAGAAGAAGCAGGTCAGGCCGAAGGCGGCCAGGGCGCGCAAGACCGAAACGGCCTGAGCGCGGCGCGGGCGACTTATGCCCGTTATCCTCGTTGTCCACAGGCGGATTCCCCTTGGCCGAATCGGCGCTGCATGACAGCTTTCCGGTGTGGCCAGGATGGCGGGCGAGGCACCGGAGACGGCGCTGGACCCTCACCGGAGCGGCCGCACCGCTGCGGCCCGGCCTCGCTTCCCCAAGGAGACTGGCCGGCCGCAGCGGCTCGAAGGACGGGTCGGCTTTGGCCGGCACCGCCGCTTCGGGAGGGACGGCTTCGGGCTTCGGCTCGGGCCGCACCCGGCGAGGGGAGCGACGCGAAGCGAGCTTCGCCGGGCCGCCCTCGCGGGGGAGGGAGGAGGGCCCTGGCGGCCCTTCGCCCGATCCCGAACGGGACTCTCGGCCGCGCGCCGCGGGGACCTCTGGGGAGGCGGCGGGTTCACGCCCGCCGCGCCCCGACCGGGCTTCGCTTAGGAGAGGGCTCAGGCCTTCGAGGAAGCGCGGCTTCGGGACCGGCCGGTCGGACGGCCGGCCGCCCGGCGAGGGACGCGCCGCCTGTGACGGGCAGGCGCCCCGGGAGCCGGGATCAGTGGGGGCTGGCGGCGACGCCAGCCCCCATTTCACATGCGCAAACCGCCCTGCCGTCGCCCCCGGCTGCGTCGCGCCCCGTCGGCACGACGTCCGATCCCGCTGGAAAGCGGACCTTCAGCCCGGCCGAATGCGCCGCACCCGAGGAGGGCGCCCGCGACCATCCTCCGTCCGCACGCGTCGCGCCCGAACCGCCGCCGCCGCCCGCGGAGATTGAATAGCCACGCCGGCGCCACTACAGCCGCGCTGGCGAGGGAGTTTCCGATGCAGGCAGGGGCGCGGCACATTTCGATCGTGGGGGAGCGCGCCGCTTGGTTCTGGGCGGGGTGCGCGGCGATCAGCGCGGGCGTGCTGCTGCACCTGCCGATGCTCGCCCATGCCCATATGATGGGCAACCGCCTCGCCGGCATGGGCATGGACCCGTGGATGTATATCGGCATGGCGCTGATCGCCGGCGGCGTCCCGCTCGCCTGCTTCGGCGCGCTGCCGAAGCACCGGGCGCCGCACGGGGCGGAAGCCGGCACCCAATATGAAGCGCGCGATTCGACGCCGCTCAACAAATGGCATGCGGGCGTGCTGCTCGTCCTCACGCTGGGCCTCGTCATCGACGTGATGAAGCCGGCGACTTTGGGCTTCGTCCTCCCCGGCATGGCGGCCGAATACGGCATCCCCCATTCCACCGCCGCGCTCCTCCCGCTCGTCGCGCTGATCGGCACCACCGTCGGCTCGTTCGTCTGGGGCTGGCTCGCCGACATATATGGCCGCCGCGTCTCGATCCTGCTCTCGACCATCCTGTTCGTGTCGACCGCGATCTGCGGGGCGATGCCGGCCTTCGAGTGGAACCTGCTGATGTGCTTCCTGATGGGCTCGTCGGCGGGAGGGATGCTGCCGGTGGTCTACACCCTGCTCGCCGAGGTGATGCCGCCCAGGCACCGCTCCTGGGTGCTGGTGCTGGTCGGCGGCACCGGCTTGGTCGGCGGCTATCTCGCGGCGAGCGGCGCCGCCCACGCCTTCGAGCCCGTATATGGCTGGCGGAGCCTCTGGCTGCAGGGCTTTCCGAGCGGGCTCCTCCTCCTCGCCCTCGCCCGGCTGATCCCGGAATCGCCGCGCTTCCTCGCCGAGCAGGGGCGCCATGCCGAGCTCGCCGACATGGAGCGCAAGTTCGGCATCGCCCGCCGCGCCAGGACCGAGGCCCCGGAGGACGCGCCGGTCGCCGCCCAGCGCCACGGCCGCCTCACCTTCGCGCTGACCATCGCGGCGCTGTCGTGGAGCTTCGTCAATTTCGGCCTGCTGCTGTGGCTGCCGACCGACCTCCAGGCGCGCGGCTACAGCGCCGAGCTCGCCAGCGGGATCATCGCCAGCTCCGCGCTGGTCGCCCTCCCGACGATCATGCTCGCCGCTTTCTTCTACAGCCGCTGGAGCAGCAAATGGACCCTGGTCGGCACCATCGTGCTGACGCTGGGCGGGCTGGGCGGGGCCCTGCTGCCGGGCCCGATCCTCGCCTGGCCGCCGCTGATGATCGCCGTCATCGCCCTGCTGATCGTCGGCACCAACGGCATGATCGCCGTGCTCCTCCCCTATACGGCGGAGAATTACCCGCTCGGCATACGCGGCCGCGCCACCGGGCTGATCGCGGGCAGCAGCAAGTTCGGCGGCGTCACCGTGCAGGTCTTCGCCCTCGTCGGCCTGATCCCGACGCTCGGCGGCGCGGCGCTCGCCTTGCTGGTGCCGATGGCGGCGTCCGGAGGGCTGATCGCGTGGGCGGGGCGCGAGACGCGGGGCCGCAGCCTGCGCGAGCTCGAGGCGCATTGAGGTGGGCCGCGTCCGCGTCGGCCTGATCGGGCGCGGGACGGCGGGCACCCTCTTCCACGCGCCCCTGATCCGCGCCGTGCCGGATCTGGAGCTCGCCGCCGTCGCCGGCTCGGACGGCGCCGCCGCGCTGATCGGCGATGCCGCGATCGATCTCGTCGTGATCGCCACCCCCAACGCCACCCACTTCCCGCTCGCCCGCGCCGCGCTCGAGGCGGGGAAGCATGTCGTCGTCGACAAGCCGTTCGCGGTCACGGTCGCGGAAGCGGACGCGCTGATCGCCCTGGCGGCGGCGCGCGGGCGCGTCCTCTCCGTCTTCCACAACCGCCGCTGGGACGGCGATTTCCTCACCGTCCGTGAGATCCTCGACTCCGGCGCGCTCGGCGAGGTGATGCTGTACGAAGCGCATTGGGACCGCTTCCGCCCCGCGATCAAGGCCGGCTGGCGCGAGCAGGCACAAGGGGAGGGGGCGGGCCTGCTGTTCGACCTCGGGCCGCACCTTATCGACCAGGCGTTGGTCCTGTTCGGTACGCCGGACGCAACGGCGGCCGATGTGGCGGTGCAGCGTGCCGGCGCGGTGGCGGACGACTATTTCCAGCTGACCCTTTCCTACGGCCCGCGGCGCCGGGTGGTGCTCGGTGCGAGCAACCTGATTGCCGCACCGCGGCCGCGCTTTGCTGTCTATGGGACCAAAGGTGCTCTGATAACCCGCGGCCTCGATGGCCAGGAGGCGGCGCTGCGCGCGGGCGCCTCGCCAGGCGACCCGGCATTCGGCGCGGCAACGGGGCACGTGCGGGTAACCCGAACCGGCGCCGACGGCGACGGAGAGGACGTCGCGGTTCTGCCTGGCCGCTGGATCGCTTATTACGAAGCCATGGTCGACGCGATCCGGGGCCGTGGCCCAGTCCCGGTCGCTCCGGCCGACGCTGCCGCCGGACTGAGGCTGATCGAGGCGGCGCATGGAGCGCGGCCGGGATCCCGGTCCTGACTGGGCCGGCCCCATCCGGTTCGAACTGCCGGGACCAAACCGGCCAACGGCTCAGCCGATCATCTTGGCGGCCACGGCTGAGGGCGTGCCTTGTACCGCCACCCCTTGGGTGGGGGTGTCGCCGTACACGACGAACGAGGCTCCGGATGCCGGGAGAACGGCGCGGACCGCTTCAGAGTTCACATACAGGTCCTGTCCATCACTGCCCTTGAGCTTCACCAGCTTGCCCATCACTCCACCTCCAGATCGATTGCCTCGTCGGTTGGCAGGTTTCGGGCGCGCAGGGTCGCCCGTACGGACTCCAGGTCCGCCGTCACCCGCCTCTCCACTTCTGCTGCGGACAGGCGGGCAGTGCCCCAGTAGTCGCCGGTGTTCGTACCTGCGCCCGCGCGGCCGAGCACCGCTACGATCCGGTTTCCGCCGACAATCGCCGGCCCTTCTTTGAAATGGCGGCCTGTATCCCCCATCGACTCGGGGATGACCTCATAGCCTTCGCCCCAGACCATCTCGTCCGGGCACCTCTTCGTCCCGCCGGAACCGCTCTTCTTGCAGCGGATGTGACGCTCCTGTCTCACCCGGTGGGCGGCATAGAGCGGCCTCCGCTCGGGCTCGATCTTGGCGAAGATGCTCCGGATGAGCGCGTTGCGCCGGTTTATGCGTTGGGCGAGGGTCCCACCGGCCTGCTCGCTGCCGATGTAATAAGCGTGCAGATCAGCGACCATCGACACGTAGGGAGCGGCCTGGAAGGCTGGTATGGGCGCGGTCGTCGAATAATCCTGTGCGTAAACGGCGGTCGCCGGTGTTGCGAACAGCAGTGCCGCCGCCATGATCGCGCTTCTCATCCATTCCTCCGCTTCTTGCCTTTGTCCGCCCGCCATCGCGCGGCGGAAGGAACCATAAGGGGAGAGGGGGCTGCTCCGCGTGACGGCGGTCACGGGGGCGCGGTCGCCATCGCCGCTGGCCGACCGGCCTTGACAGGGAGAGTGGGTGAGCCGAAATGGTAGCGCTATCAAAATAGGAACAAGAGCGTGGGAGAGACTTTCTCGGCGGCGATGTTGCCAGACGACCTGCCGGAGGCTCTTCTGGCCGGGCGGCTGCTGCTGCCGGAAGGGCCGACGCCGGTGCTGATCCGCGGCGGGCGTGTCGAGGACATGTCGCGCGTCGCGCCGACCATGGCCGACCTGCTCGACCGCGAGGATGCCGCATCCCTCGAAGGCCGCGACCTCTTTTCCATCGAGGAGCTTGCGGACCGCGCCGCCGCGGCGGACGCCGGCGCCTTCCTGCTCTCGCCGATCGACCTGCAGGCGGTGAAGGCCGCCGGCGTCACCTTCGCCATCTCCGCCATCGAGCGGGTGATCGAGGAGCGGGCGCGGGGCGATTCCGACGCCGCGGCCGCGATCCGCGAGAAGCTGGAGCAGGTGATCGGCGGCGCCATCCGCTCGGTCGTCCCGGGCACGCCGGAGGCCGCGCGGCTGAAGCAGGCGCTGATCGAGCAGGGCATGTGGTCGCAATATCTCGAAGTGGCGATCGGGCCGGATGCGGAGGTGTTCACCAAGTCGCCCCTGCTCTCCACCGTCGGCTGGGGTGCGCCGATCGGCGTGCGCTCCGACAGCGACTGGAACAATCCGGAGCCGGAGATCGTGCTGGTGGTGAACGCCGCCGGCCGCATCGTCGGCGCGACGGTCGGCAACGACGTCAACCTGCGCGATTTCGAGGGCCGCAGCGCCCTCCTCCTCGGCAAGGCCAAGGACAATAATGCGTCCTGCGCGCTCGGCCCCTTCATCCGCCTGTTCGGCGACGGCTACGGCCTCGACGACGTGCGCTCGGCGGTCGTCGAACTGGTCGTCGAGGGACGCGACAATTTCCGGCTCGAAGGCGAGAGCACGATGGCGGAGATCAGCCGCGATCCCGAGGAACTGGTGCGCCAGGCGATGAGCGAGCATCATTATCCCGACGGCTTCGTCCTCTTCCTCGGCACCTTGTTCGCGCCGGTGCAGGACCGCGGGGAGGCGGGCCGCGGCTTCACCCACAAGGAAGGGGACGTGGTGCGCATTTCCACGCCCCGCATCGGCGCGCTGGTCAACCGCGTGACCACGTCGAAGGCCGCGCCGCCCTGGCGCTTCGGCGTCCGCGCCTTGATGCGCAACCTCGCCGCCCGCGGGCTGTTGACCGGCCATGGCGACAATCAGGAGCAATGACGTGACCGACACCCTTTCCCATTTCATCGGCGGCGAACAGGTCGGCGCGGAGGCGACGGGCGAAAGCATCAACCCCTCGAACCTCGACGACGTCGTCGCCCGCTATCCCAAGGCGCAGGCGAGCGACGTCGACGCCGCCGTCGGCGCCGCGCGCGAGGCCTTCCCCGCCTGGTCGGAAGCCTCGCCGGAGGTGCGCTCCGACGTCCTCGACAAGGCCGGTGCGCTCGTCATGTCGCGCGCCAAGGAACTGGGCGAGCTGCTCTCCCGCGAGGAAGGCAAGACCCTCCCCGAAGGCACGGGCGAGGTGATGCGGGCCGCGCGCATCCTCAAATATTTCGCCGGAGAGGCGCTGCGCCGCCACGGCCAGGCGCTCGAATCGACCCGCCCCGGCATCGACGTCACCACCCACCGCGAGGCGGTCGGCGTCTACGGCCTGATCACGCCGTGGAACTTCCCGATTGCCATTCCCGCCTGGAAGATGGCGCCCGCGCTCGCCTTCGGGAACACGGTGGTGCTGAAGCCGGCGACTCCGACCCCCGCCATCGCGCACGCGCTCGTCGCCATCCTCCACGAAGCGGGGGCGCCTCCGGGCGTCGTCAACATGGTGATCGGCGAAGGCGGCATCGGCTCCGCCCTGGTCGAGCATGAAGGCGTCGACGGCATCAGCTTCACCGGCTCCCAATATGTCGGCGGCAAGGTCGCCGAAGCGGCGATCAGGCGCCAGGCGCGGGTCCAGCTCGAGATGGGCGGCAAGAACCCGCTGGTCGTGCTCGACGACGCGGATCTGGAGCGCGCCGTCACCTGCGCGATCGACGGCGCCTTCTTCGGCACCGGGCAGCGCTGCACCGCCTCGTCGCGGATCATCGTCACCGAGGGGATTCACGACCGCTTCGTCGAGGCGCTCGCCGAGCGCGCGAAGGGCCTCAGGGTCGGGCCGGCGCTCGACGCCTCCAGCCAGATCGGCCCGGCCGTGTCGGAAAGCCAGCTCGAGCAGAATTTGCGCTACGTCCAGATCGCCCGCGACGAGGGCGGCAAGGTGCTGACCGGCGGCGACGCGCTCGAACTCGCCACCCGCGGCTGGTTCATGGCGCCGACCGTCATCTCCGACACCGCCGCCCACATGCGGATCAACTGCGAGGAAGTGTTCGGCCCCGTCGCCAGCACCGTCCGCGTCAAGGATTATGAGGAAGCGCTGGAGGTCGCCAATCGCGGCGAATTCGGCCTCTCCGCCGGCATCGTCACCAACAGCCTGAAGCATGCGCGCCATTTCCGCCGCGCCGTGCGGGCGGGGATGGTGATGGTCAATCTGCCGACCGCCGGCGTCGACTATCACGTGCCGTTCGGGGGCACCCGCAAGTCGAGCTACGGCGCGCGCGAGCAGGGTTATGCGGCAGTGGAATTCTACACGCAGACGAAAACCGTCTACATCGGGGGCTGAAGGACGTGAACGACACAAGCGGGGGCCGGGCGATCTACCCGAGCCTGGAGGGGAAGAGGGTGCTGATCACCGGCGGTGGGTCGGGGATCGGCGCGGGCATCGTCGAGGGCTTCGCCCGCCAGGGGGCGGACGTCGTCTTCTTCGACATCGCCGACGGGGACTCCCGCGAGATCGCGGAGCGCCACGGCGCGCGCTACGAGCGGGTCGACCTCACCGACGTCGCCGCCGCGCAGGCCGCCATCGCGAAGCTGATCGAGGAGGGCGGCGCGTTCGACGTGCTGGTCAACAACGCCGCCAACGACGATCGCCATTCGATCGACGAGGTGACCGAGGACTATTGGGACAACCGTCTCAACGTGAATTTGAAGCACCTCTTCTTCTGCGCCCAGGCGGTGATCCCGGGCATGCGGGAGAAAGGCGGCGGCGCGATCGTCAACCTGGGGTCGATCTCCTGGCATCTCGGCATGGCCGAGCTCGCCGTCTACCAGACCGCCAAGGCGGCGATCGAGGGGCTCACCCGCTCGCTCGCCCGCGAACTCGGCGGCGACAATATTCGCGTCACCTGCGTCGTGCCGGGCAACGTCCGCACGCCGCGCCAGCTCAAATGGTACACGCCCGAGGGCGAGAAGGAGATCGTCGACTCCCAGTGCCTCAAGGGGCGGCTGATGCCGGAGGACGTGGCGGCGATGGTGCTGTTCCTCGCCTCCGACGACGCAAGGCTGCTCACCGGCCACGAATATTTCGTCGACGCGGGCTGGCGCTGACATGGGCGGCGAACCGCGGAGCGTCTGGGGCCTCGCCGCGGAGCTCGGCGAGGGGCCGGTCTGGGTCGCGCGGGACCGGGCGCTGTGGTTCGTCGACATCAAGGGTCCGCGCATCCACCGCTACGATCCGGCGACCGGCGGACGGCGCAGCTGGAAGGCGCCCGAGCCGATCGGTTTCCTGCTTCCTGCCAGGAGCGGCGGCTTCGTCGCCGGCCTGCGGAGCGGCCTTCACCGCTTCGATCCCGAAAGCGGCGGCTTCGATCCGCTCGCCTTGGTCGAGGAAGACCTTCCCGGCAACCGCCTGAACGACGGCGTCGTCGATCCTGCGGGCCGCCTCTGGTTCGGCACGATGGACAATGCGGAGGAGGCGAAGAGCGGCGCCTTCTACCGGTTCGCGGACGGGGCGGTGTCGCGCGCCGGGATCGACCGCATCTGCATTACCAACGGCCCCGCCGTGTCGCCGGACGGGCGCATCCTCTATTTCGTCGACACGCTCGCCGGCACGATCCGCGCCGCCGACATCGCGGAGGACGGCACGCTCGGCCCGCCGCGCGCCTTCGTCACGATCGATTCGCGGGACGGCCATCCCGACGGCCCGACCGTCGATGCCGAGGGCTGCGTGTGGATCGGCCTCTACGCCGGCTGGCAGGCGCGCCGCTATTCGCCGCAGGGGGAGTTGCTCGCCAGCGTCCGCTTCCCGGTCGCGAACGTCACCAAGCTGGCCTTCGGCGGGGACGACATGCGCACCGTCTGGGCGACGACGGCGCGCCAGTTCCTCACGCCGGCGGCGCTCGAGAAGCAGCCGGAGGCGGGGAACCTGTTCGCGTTCCGCGCCGACGTGCCGGGCCTGGCCTCGCATCTGATCGCCGTCTGAGACGAGGGGAGGGGGCATGCGCTTCCGGATTGCACTGATCGCCGCCTTGCTGACCGGCGCCGCGCCCGCTTACGCCGCCCCGGTCCTCGATCCGCTCTTCACCGACCATGCGGTGCTGCAGCGCGAGCGGCCGATCGCGGTGCGGGGGCGCGCCGATTCGGGGGAGCGGGTGACCGTCACCCTCGGCGGCGCGACCGCCACCGCGACGGCGGACCGCGCCGGGCGCTGGCGGGCGATCCTCCCCACGATGCGCGCCGGCGGGCCGCACGATCTCCTCGCCGTCGGCGCGGGCGGCAGCCGCGCGGAGGCGAGGGACGTGCTGATCGGCGACGTCTGGCTCTGTTCCGGCCAATCGAACATGGAATGGCCGGTCAGCCAGGCGCTGAACGGGCCGAACGAGGTCCAGAATGCGGTGGATGCCGAGGTACGCATCCTCACCGTTCCGCAGCGCACATCCGCCTCTCCGGAAAGCGCGTTGGCAGCAGACGTAAAATGGCAGAAGGTGACGCCGGATAGCGCCACCGACTTCTCGGCCGCCTGCTGGTTCATGCTCCGCGACCTCCGCACCTCCGAAAAGGTGCCGATGGGGGCGATCGACGCGACCTGGGGCGGTACCCGCATCCGCCCGTGGATGGACGAAGCCTCGGTCCGCGCCGGCGGAGCGGGGGAGGATGTCGAACTCCTCGCCCTCTACCGCAAGGACCGCGTCGCCGCCGGCCGCCGCTTCGGCGAGGCGTGGGGCCGCTGGTGGCGGGAGAGCACCGGCGACGCCGAAGGCGCCGAGCCCTGGCGGCGGAGCGATGCGCTCGCTTGGACGCCCTTCCCCTCGATCAGCTATTGGGAGCAATGGGGGGACCCCGCCTTCGAGAGCTTCAACGGCAATGTCTGGGCGCGCCGCAAGCTGGTGCTGACGCCCGCCCAGGCAAAAGCCGGCGCGACCCTGTCGCTCGGCGTCATCGACGATCTCGACCAGACTTTCGTCAACGGCGTCGGCGTCGGCAGCAATTTCGGCTGGGATCTCGCCCGCGAATACCGGCTTGATCCGAAGCTGCTCAAGGCCGGCGAGAACGAGATCATGGTGGCGATCGGCGACAGCTGGGGCTTCGGCGGCTTCCAGGGCCCGGCCGATCGGCTCAAGCTCCGGTTCGCCGACGGCACCGAGCTGCCGCTGGGCGAGGGCTGGGCCTATTCGGTGATGCCCGCCGCCGTCGGCACCCCGCCCCGCGCGCCGTGGGACAGCCATGCCGGCGTCTCCTCCATCTACAATGGGATGATCGCGCCGCTGGGCGATTTCGGCCTGGCCGGCGCGGCCTGGTACCAGGGCGAGAGCGATGTCGGCGTGCCGGGCTACGAGACGCGGCTCGCCGCGATGATGGCGGGCTGGCGCCGGCAGTTCGCCGCGCCGCGTCTTCCCTTCCTGATCGTCAGCCTCGCCAATTTCGGCGGCCCGCACCTCGCGCCCCACGCCAGCGGCTGGGCCGAGCTGCGCGAGGCGCAGCGCCGCGCCGCCGCCGCCGACCCCCATGCCGCGCTCGTCGTCGCGATGGATCTGGGCGAGCCCGGCGACATCCACCCGCCGAACAAGCAGGAGGTCGGCCTCCGCCTCGCCCGCGCCGCCCGCGCTCTGGCCTATGGCGCGGAGCTGGCTCCCTCGGGCCCCGAGATCGCCGGTGCGACGCGCAGCGGCCAGGATGTGGTCCTCGCCTTCACCGGCGTCACCGGCCGCCTCGTCACCCGCAGCGGCGCCCGTGCGCTCGGCTTCGAATTGTGCGGCGAGACGCAGGAAAGCTGCCGCTGGGCCGATGCGACGGCGGAGGGCTCCACCGTCCGCATCAAGGGCGACGGGCGACCCGCCACCCGCGTCCGCTACGGCTGGTCCGAGGATCCGGTCGTCAACCTCTACGACGAAGCCCCGCTGCCGGCCGGGCCGTTCGAGGTGCGGGTGGACTAACCGCTTTCCCTCCCGCGAAGGGAGAGGAGCGCTCAGTGGTTATGCCGCGGCGGCGTGTTCGACGTCCCGCGATACTTCACCGCGAAGTCCAGCACGCCGCCGTCGCCGAGCTGGCCCGTCTTCTCGCGGTACAGCTCTTCCCACGGCGTGCGGCTTTCCGGCACCGGCGGCGGCGCCTCGGCCTTGCGCCGCGCGATCTCCGCTTCGTCGACCAGCGCGTCGCAGCGGCCGGCATTGAGGTCGATGCGGATCGTGTCGCCGGTGCGCAGCCAGGAAAGCCCGCCGCCGGCCGCGCTTTCCGGCGAGGCGTTGAGGATGGAGGGGCTGTCGGACGTGCCGGACTGGCGGCCGTCGCCGAGCGTCGGCAGGCTCATGATACCGCGCTGGATCAGCCGGTCGGGCGGCTGCATGTTTACCACCTCGGCCGAGCCCGGCCAGCCGAGCGGCCCGGCGCCGCGAATGACGAGGATGCAATCCTCGTCGATGTCGAGCGCGGGATCGTTGATGCGGTGGTGATAGTCGTCCGAGCCATCGAACACGATCGCCCGTCCTTCGAACACCCCCTCGCGCCCCTCGACGCATAGATAGCGCGCGCGGAAATCCTCGGAGATCACGCTGGTCTTCATGATCGCGAAGTCGAACAGATTGCCCTTCAGCACGACGAAGCCGGCGCGTTCCCGGAGCGGCCGGGAGAAGGGCAGGATCACCTCGCGGTCGGTCGCCTCGCGCCCTGCGAGGTTCTCCGCCTGGCTGCGGCCGGTGCAGGTCAGCGCGTCGCCGTCGAGCACCCCGGCCTGGAGCAGCTCCCACAGCACGGCGGGCACGCCGCCGGCGCGGTGGAAGCGCTCGGAAAGGAAGGTGCCGGCGGGCTGCATGTTGACGAGGAGCGGGAGGTCGTAGCCATGCTCCATCCAGTCCTCCTGCCGGAACTCGACCCCCGCATGCCGCGCCATGGCGTGGATGTGCGGCTGCGCGTTGGACGAGCCGCCGATGGCGGTGACGAGCCGCACCGCATTGAGGAAGCTCGCCCGCGTCAGGATCTTCGAGGGGCGCAGATCCTCATAGGCCATGTCGACGATGCGGCGGCCGGTCTCATAGGCCATCTGGCCGCGCTCGCGATAGGGCGCCGGGATCGCCGCATTGCCGGGCAGGCTCATCCCCAGCGCCTCCGAGACCGCGTTCATCGTCGAGGCGGTGCCCATCGTGTTGCAATGGCCGGCGGACGGGGCGGAATCGGCCGCCCGGGCGAGGAATTCCGCTTCGTCGATCTCGCCCGCGGCCAGCTTCCTGCGCGAGCGCCAGATGACGGTGCCGGAGCCGACCAGCGCGCCTTCGTGCCAGCCGTCGAGCATCGGCCCGCCCGACAGGGTGATCGCCGGAATGTCGACGGTGGAGGCCGCCATGATCGAGGAGGGGGTCGTCTTGTCGCAGCCGGTGGTGAGCACGACGGCGTCGATCGGATAGCCGTTGAGGATCTCGACGAGGCCGAGATAGGCAAGGTTGCGGTCCAGCGCGGCGGTCGGCCGGCGGCAATTCTCGAAGATCGGATGGAGGGGGAATTCCATCGGAATGCCGCCCGCGTCGCGAATCCCGGCCTTGATCCGGTCGGCGAGCTCGAGGTGGATGCGGTTGCACGGCGCGATGTCGGATCCGGACTGGGCGATGCCGACGATCGGCTTTCCGCAGCGCAGCTCGGCCGGCGTGATCCCGTAGTTCATGAACCGCTCGAGATAGAGCGCCGTCATGTCGCTCCGCCCCGGCGCGTCGAACCATTCGCGCGAGCGGAAGGGGCGGACGGGGGTGCGGGTCATGTCAAATCCTTCGGGCAGGGACGGCAATTCCCGTCATGCCGGACTTGATCCGGCATCCACCTTCTTCCTTGGCCCCGATCGTAGGGAAGGTGGACCCCGGATCAAGTCCGGGGTGACGGGCAGAACGTGCCGCGGCTGTCAGCCGACCATGTCCTCCAGCTCCCGGCCGCGGGTCTCGTGGACCATGGCGCGGACGAAGAAGAAGGAGATGACCGCCGCGACCGCATAGAGGCCGTAGGCGCCCATCAGCCCGATCGAGACGAGCAGGATCGGGAAGGTCATGGTGATGCCGAAATTGGCGATCCACTGCGCGAAGCCGCTCACCGCCAGGCCCGACCCGCGGATCTGGTTGGGGAACATCTCGCCCAGCATCACCCACATCACCGGGCCCCAGCTGAAGTTGAAGAAGACGACGTAGACGTTGGCGCTGACCAAAGCGACGACGCCGGCGGTGCCGGACAGTTCGAGGCTGCCCGCATCGGCGCCGAGCGAGCCCGTCGAGAAGGCGACGGCCATCAGCCCGAGGCTCACCGCCATGCCCGCCGATCCGATCAGCAGCAGCGGCTTGCGCCCGATCCTGTCGATCAGCGCGATCGCCGCCACGCAGGCGAGGATGGAGAGCGTGCCCGAAAGGACGTTGATGGCGAGCGCATCATTCTCGGTGAAGCCGACCGCCTGCCACAGAACCGCGCCGTAATAGAAGACGACGTTGATGCCGACGAGCTGCTGGAAGACGGCGAGGCCGATGCCGACCCAGACGATCGGCCGGATCCGCCGCGAGGCGCTGTCGATCAGGTCGGAGAGCTTGGGCGCATGGTCCTTGGCCAGCGACTCGCGGATCTCCTCGACCTTGGCGCGGGCCACTTCGGCGCCGAACAGGCGGGTGAGCACGCGTTCGGCCTCCACCTGGCGGCCCTTCACGACCAGGAAGCGCGGGCTTTCCGGGATGAACAGCAGGGCGATGAGGAACAGGGCCGCGGGAAACAGCTCGATCCAGAACATCCAGCGCCATGCTTCGTAGCCGAGCCACAATTCGCTGACCGAGGCGCCGGCCGCGCCGGCGAGCAGGTAGTTGGACAGGAAGGCGGCGGTGAGGCCGATGATGATCATCACCTGCTGGATGCTCGACATCCGGCCGCGCATGGCGGCGGGCGTGACCTCGCTGATATAGGCGGGCGCGAGCACGCTGGCCGCGCCGACCGCGAGGCCGCCGATGAAGCGGTAGATGACGAATTCGAGCGAGGCGCCGGCAATGCCCGAGCCCCAGGCGCTGACGATGAAGAAGACGGCCGCGATCAGCAGCACGTTGCGCCGCCCGATCCGGTCCGAAAGCCGCCCCGCGATGAACGCGCCGACCGCGCAGCCGAGCAGCATCGACGCCACGTTGAAGCCGGTGCCGACCTCCGTCGAGTTGAACGCCTGCTGCAGCCCCGGGACGGTGCCGTTGATGACGCCGCTGTCGAAGCCGAACAGGAAGCCGCCGATCGTCGCCACCATCACGATGACGGCGATGAAACCCATGTTCGCCCGTTCCGGGCTTGCCTCTGTCATTGATCCTCTCCCCGAATCGGTTGGTCCGATTTATCGCGCGATGTTAGCGGTAACGGGGGCGAAGGGAACCGTTCTTTTCGCGAGGCCGGCTCAGGACAGCGCACGCGCCGGGCGCGGCTGGCTGCGTCCCTTCTCCAGCCAGTAGGCGGCGGGCTCCGCGGTCGATTCCCGGATGATCAGCGCATGGTCCAGAACCCGCTCGGCAAAGCGCCGCTCGGTCTCGGAGCGCCGGTTGCGCAGGTCGGCGAGGAGAAGCTCCAGCGCCGCCTCGGCCATCGCCGAAATGGGTTGCTTCACCGTCGTCAGCTCGGGCCAGACGGTGGTCGCGAGCGAGGTGTCGTCGAAGCCGGCGATGGAAAGATCGCCCGGCACCAGCAGCCCGCGGCGGTGCGCAACGCTGATCGCGGCGGCGGCCATGTCGTCGTTGCTGGCGAAGATCGCGCTCGGCGGATCGCCGCGCGCCAGCAGCCGCTCGGTCGCGGTCAGGCCGGAGCGGTAGGTGAAATAGCCCTGCTCCATCGGCGCCGTCTCGGGATCGATCCCGGCTTCCTGGAGCGCATCCTGAAAGCCGCGGGCGCGGTCGTGGCTGGCGATATGGTTCGGAT
>JBKBVA010000189.1:0-5372 GCA_046289665.1 Allosphingosinicella sp. | reverse complement strand
TGGGCCAACCCCACCCTCACCATCGTCGCCCTCGCGCTGCGCACGGCCGACCGGATCGGCGCGGAGCTCCGGCCGTGAGCGCGATCCTCCCCGTCGGCACCAACGCGACGCGGCTGTGGGGGCTGACGGCGCGCGAGCGGCTGGCGCGGATCGCGCTGGCGCAGGGCCACGATTTCGCCGCCGACGCCTCGGGCGGGGCGCTGCTCGCCAATGTCGAGTTCGTCTTCGACCCCGCCTGGCTGCGCTTCGTCGCGGCGCGGCCGGACCATGTCGTCACCTTCGGCGGCGTGCCGGTGCTCGCCCATTGCACGCGGCTCAACGACCGGCTGCGGCTGGTGCGGGCGATGAAGGAGGGATCGCCGGGCGAGGTCGGCGCCGGCCTCACCGAGATACGCTACGAGGATGCCGGCAGCCTCGAGAATGAGGAGCTGCGCAAGCGCGAGCGGCCGTTCCTCGGCGATCTCACCCCCGCCACCGTGCGCACGCTGGAGCGGGAGAGCTATTTCGGCGCCTACAAGGGCGTGACGGACGTTCTGACCAAGTATCTCTGGCCGGAATGGGCGCTGGTGCTGACCCGCTGGGCCGCGAAGGCGGGCATCACGCCCAACCAGGTGACGGCGATCGGCGCCGCCCTGTGCGTCGCCGCCACCTTGTTCTTCTACCACGGCTGGTACTGGAGCGGGCTGGCCGCGGGGCTCGGGTTCATGGTGCTCGACACGGTCGACGGGAAGCTCGCCCGCTGCACGATTACCTCGTCCTGGTGGGGCAATGTGTTCGACCACGGCATCGACCTCGTCCACCCGCCTTTCTGGTGGTGGGCGTGGGGCGTCG
The DNA here is from genome assembly GCA_046289665.1 of Allosphingosinicella sp. Lineage (GTDB taxonomy): Bacteria > Pseudomonadota > Alphaproteobacteria > Sphingomonadales > Sphingomonadaceae > Allosphingosinicella. Next base: position 4,541 of record JBKBVA010000189.1, on the reverse strand, counting down.
GGCTCCACGCCTACGGACGGCCGCTGCCGCCGGACCTGTTCTGGTGGACGCTCGGCCTGATCGTCGGCGGATACGTGGTGCAGCGCGCCATCGAGGGGGCGTTCATCGGCCTGTTCAAGATCCACATCCACGTCTGGCGGCCGTTCGACAGCCGGTTCCGGCTGGTCACCGCGCGGCGCAACCCGAACATGGTGATCCTGCTCGTCTTCCTGCTGGTGGGGCGGCCGGACTGGGGCCTGGTCGCGGTGGCGGCCTGGACGGTGGCATCGCTGCTGGTGCACATGGTCCAGCTCGTCCAGGCGCTCGCCGCCCGCGCCTCCGGCCGGCCGGTCCGCTCCTGGCTCGCCTGAAGGAGGGCATATGAACGAGACGATCCGCCGCTTCGGACACCCCGCCACGCTCGTCGCCGAATATGATCATTGGGTGGTGCTGCTCCGCCCAACCCAGCCGACGCTCGGCAGCCTGATCCTCGCCGCGAAGAGCGAGGCGACCGCCTTTTCCGACCTCGCGCCGGACGCCGCCGCCGGGCTCCATGCGACGATCGTCGACATCGAACGGACGATGAAGGACGCCGTCGATTACGCGAAGATCAACTATCTGATGCTGATGATGGTGGACCCCCACGTCCATTTCCACGTCATCCCCCGCTACGAGGGCACGCGCAGCGCCTGCGGGCTCACCGTCGGCGATGCGGGCTGGCCCAAGGTGCCGGCGCTGGGCGAGGCGGTGACGCTCGACGACGGCCAGATCGCGGCGATGACGGCGTGGCTCAGGCGCCTGTGGCCCAGCGGGCGGTAAGCGCCTCGGCCTTCACCACGTCCTCGGGGAAATCGACTTCCTGCCATTCCTCGCCGACGATCGAGACGGTGCGCACTTCGGCGCCGTTCTGGGCGAGCTGGTCGATCGCGCGCAGGTACCAGCGGCGGGTGCCGTCCGGCCAGCGCATCATCGTATCGACCTGCGCGGCGAAGGCCGCCCCGCCCTCGCCCCGGAAGGCGAGCAGGCCGATCGATTCGGCGTTGTACTGCCCCGGCTCAAGCGCCTTGCCGATGCGCAGCAGCCGGTCGCCCTGGCGCAGCACCTTCATGTCGTCGGCGTCGTAGGCGTCCTTCTCGTCGACGGTGACCGCGATCGGCCCGCTCTGCGCGCCGAGCACCCGGGCGAGCAGGCGCGTCGAGACGAGGGTGTCGCCGTTGAGCAGCAGCGTGTCGCGGTCGAGCTCGCCGCGCACCATCCACACCGAGCCGAGATTGTCGGCGACGTGGTAGAAGGGGTTGAAGGCGGTGCGCACCCCCGGCCGCCCGGCCACCGCCGCCTCGACCAGATCGTCGCGAAAGCCGGTGACGACGACGACCTCGCGCACGCCCGACGCGGCGAGCGCGTCGAGCTGCCATTCGAGCAGGCTCCGGCCCGACAGCGCGATCAGGCATTTGGGCCGGTCGGCGGTGAGCGGGAGGAGGCGCGATCCCTTGCCCGCGCTCAGGATGATGGCTTTGTCGATGGTCATGGCGGTCCTCCACCGGACTAGCCACGGCGTTGCGCCGCGGCAACGCTTTCCCGCGCACGCGCCCCGGCAGGCCACTTTTTCATGGCCTGTGGAGCCGGAACCTGTTTCAGCTTGGCGACATGGGGGAATGGACGGCGATCCTGCTGGCGGGCCAGCGGCCGGGCGAAGATGGCTTTGCGGCCGCGAACAACGTGGCGGCGAAGGCGCTGATCCGGGTCGGCGGGGAGCCGATGCTCGGCCGGGTGGCGCGGACCCTGCTCGCTTCGCCCTCGGTAGGGCGGATCCTGGTGCTGGCCCAGCAGCCGGACGTCCTGTTCGCCGGCGACCTCGCCTGGATGGCGCAGGAGCCGCGGATCGCCGCGTCCGCCGGCGGCGAGGGCATCTCAAACAGCATCGCGGCGATCGCCGGGACGCCGGAAGCGCCTTTCCCCCTGCTCGTCACCACCGCCGATCATGCGCTGCTGACCGCCGAGATGGTCGAGACCTTCATCGCCGGCGCCGCCGGGGCGGACGGGGCGTTCGCTTTGGTCGAGCGGGCGGTGGTCGAACGGGTGCACCAGACCAAGCGGACCTGGATAAAGTTCAGCGACGGCCACTATACCGGGGCCAATCTCTTCGCGCTCGTCACCCCCGCCTCGCGCGCCTCGCTCGGCGTCTGGGCGCGGGCCGAGAAGGACCGCAAGCGGGCGCTGAAGCTGCTGAGCTTCTTCGGCCCGCAGATCCTGCTGCGCGCCTTCACCCGCACGATCGCGATGGAAACGGCGGTGCGCAAGATCGGGCGCAAGCTCGGCATCCGGCTGCGCGCGGTGCAGCTGCCTTATGCGGAGGCGGCGATCGACGTCGACAAGCCGGCCGACCTCGAGCTGGTCGAGCGGATCGTGGCCGCGCGCGAGGCGGAGCCCGCCTGAGCTTCAGGACTGCGCGTTCGCGGCCGCCGCGCAGACCGTCTCGATCGCCGCGACCATGTCATCCTGCGCGAACGGCTTGGTCAGCACCATCACGTTGGCGGGCTTGCGGGCGATCGATTCGGCGTCGGCATAGCCGCTGATGATCAGGCCCGGCAGGTCGGGCCGGATCTCGCGGGCGCGGATCATCGCCTCGCCGCCGGAGAGCAGCGGCATCGCATAATCGGTGACGATGAGGTCGTAGTCGCCGGGCGCGGCCTTCAGCATGCGCAGCATGGTCGGCCCGTCCGGCGCCGCCTGGACGTGGTGGCCGAGGTCGCGGAGCAGAGCGGCGGTGGTCTCCCGCACCGCCTCATGATCGTCGACGAGGAGGATGCGCAGCGACTTGCCCGAGCCGGCGGCGGCGCTGCGCGGCCTCGGCGCCTCGGCCTCCGCTTCGGGCGCGTCGGCGCGCGGCAGCCAGATGCGGACGCTGGTGCCGACGCCGACTTCGCTGTCGATGTCGAGCGCGCCGCCGGACTGGCGGGCGAAGCCGTAGACCATCGACAGGCCGAGGCCGGTGCCCTTGCCGATCTCCTTGGTGGTGAAGAAGGGTTCGGTCACTTGTTCGAGCACTTCGGGCGCGATGCCGCAGCCTTTGTCCTCGACCGAGAGGACGACATAGTCGCCGGGGCGCAGGCCGAGCTCGTTACCGGGCTCGGCGGTGCGGTTGTCGCCGACGATGGCGATCGCGCCGCCGTCCGGCATGGCGTCGCGCGCGTTGATGATGAGGTTCATCAAGGCGAGCTCGAGTTGGGTCTCGTCGGCATAGGCGCACCACAGGTCGCCGCCGGTCTTCCATTCGAGCCGGACGAGGCCGCCCAGCGTGTGGGCGAGGAGATCGGTGACGGTGGCGGAAAGCCGCTTGAGATCGACCTGCGCCGGCTGGAGCTGCTGGCGCCGCGCGAAGGCGAGCAGGCGCCCGACCAGCATCGAGCCCTGCTCGGCCGCGTGGCGGGTCATCGCGATGATCTTCTTGTGGTCCTCCTCGAGCGGCAGGCGCCGTTCGATGAGACCGATGCCGCCGAGCACGGCGGCGAGCAGATTGTTGAAATCGTGGGCGATGCCGCCGGTCAGCTTGCCGATCGCATCCATCTTGCGCGCCTGGAGCAGCTGCTTTTCAAGGTCCTTGCGGTCGCTGACGTCGAGCAGGGTGCCGGCGAACTGGCCGGGCTCGCCATTTTCGCCCGGCAGCAGCACCGCCTGGTCGAGGAAATGCTTGTAGTGGCCGTCGGCGCAGCGCCAGCGATATTCGATCGCCATCGAGCCGACCTCCAGGCGCGCCTCGATCTCCTGCATCACCCGGGCCCGGTCGTCGGGGTGGAGCCGGTCGCTCCACAAGGTCGGGTTCGCCTGCACTTCCTCGAAGCCGAAGCCGGTGACGGCGCTGAAATTGCCGCCGACGAACTGGGGCACGCGCGGACGGACCCCGACCAGCTCCAGATAGAGGACGATCGGGAGCGACTGGATGATCGCCGCCTGGCGCTGCTCGGCGAGGCGCAGCTCCTGCTCGATGCGCAGCCGCTCGGCATTGGCGCGCAGGTTCGCGTCGAGCAATTGCTGCTCCTGCTTCGCCTTGCGCTCGATCTCGCGGGTCTTGGCGAACAGGTCGACGAACACCGACACCTTGGAGCGCAGCACCACCGGCTCGACCGGCTTGAACACATAGTCGACCGCGCCCATCGCGTAGCCGCGCATGAGATGCTCGGTCTCCTTGTTGACGGCGGAGAGGAAGACGATCGGGATGCGCTTGGTCTGGTCGCGGCTGCGGATGATCTGGGCGGTCTCGTAGCCGTCCATGCCGGGCATGAAGACGTCGAGCAGGATCACGGCGAAGTCCTCGCCGCGCAGCAGGTAGCGCAAGGCCTCCTCGCCCGAGGAGGCGACCATCACCTCGGCGAGGTCCTCGAGCACGGTACGGATCGCCAGCAGGTTGCGCTCGTCGTCGTCGACGACGAGGACGCGGGGCCGGTCCTCGGCGGCAATGTCCGGCGCGTCGGGCGCCGGGGCGGCCTCGGCAGGTGCGGGCGTTTGGGCTGTCTCCGTCGGCGGGGCGGGCGTCGGCGCGCGCGACGGCACCTCGGGCAGCA
>JBKBVA010000188.1:0-5374 GCA_046289665.1 Allosphingosinicella sp. | reverse complement strand
GAGCCCCTGCGCGACCGGAAGATCCCGGAAGGCTCATGGGATGCGCTGCTACCGACCCGCCCCGACGAGGACGACGGGCACGCTGCCGGCCTGGCGAATTTCTGCGGGCAGGGCTCGCGGACGGACGGTCCTTTGAGCGCTCGGCTGAGCCATCTCGGCATCTGGTTCCAGAAGGTGGCGCACGAGCCGATCGCACTCTGGTGGGCGGCCGGCCGGGGGCCGCTTCATCCGAGGATCGCCGATTCCATCGAATCGTGGCTGCAGCAGGATCCGGACCGCTGGCCCGACGAGATACGCCGCGGCTGGCGTTTCCTGCTCGCGAGCTGGGCGGAGCCGGAGCGCGACCCGGATCGCGGTCATTATCAGCTCAGCCACCGGGTGGAGCGTGAAGGCTGGTCGGAGGCGCGCGTGCGCGACTTTGCCGACCTGTTCAGGCCGCGGCTGAAGGTCGACCGCAAATTCGGCCTTCGGCACCCGCTCTCCTGGACCGAAGCCGACTTTCCATGCCCGCTGCTCTCCTACGATGTCGACTATCCGCATCCCTATGAACTGCTGATTATCCCCGATGAGCAGCTCGCTTATGCGGTCGGCCGGTTCAGAGAGAATTTGGACCTCGCGCGCTCGCTCGAACGGGAAATCTCGGGCGACGATCATGTCTTCATGCAGACGACCCGCGCCGACGACGGTGCGCCGCCGGTCGCCTATGACGCGTTCCAGTTGACCGGGCAGATCGCAATGTTCCAGCAGCTCATGGAGCGCCTTGTGGAGCTGTCGCCGGAGGTGGCGCGAGCGGAGATCGCGCGTTGGCCGGCCCGGGATCACTATATCTTTGGACGCCTGCGCATCTGGGCCGCCGCGTCCCCGGTGACCACGCCAGCCGAGGCGGCCGACATCCTGCTCGGCTTTCCAGACGAGATCTTCTGGGGATCCGAGCAACAGCGCGACCTGCTCTACGCCATTCGCGACCGCTGGCCTCAATTCTCCGACGACGACAGGACGAGGATCGAGACGCGCCTTCGCACCACAACCTTTCCCTGGATCAAGACCGAGTCCGGGGGGAGGCCCGACGCCGAGGCCCATTATCGGCTTGACCGCCTCCACTGGCTCACCAGCCAGGGCGTCGCCTTCTCCTTCGACGTCGAGGCCGAGATGGCCGCGTTGCGCGCGATCGCGGAGCGCTGGTCCGAGCGGTCGGGCGTCGAAGCGGGGGACTCCAACGCGCCCGTGGTTCGGACCATCGCCACCGTCGCCGACTGGCATGTGCTCGAGAACATTCCGGTGCCCGAGATTCTGGATCGGGCGCGCGAGGCCGGCAAGGCCGACTTCTTCGAATATGTCGAGCGGCGACCGTTCAACGGCCTCTCGCAGGAGAAGCCCGCCCGCGCCCTGGCGGCTCTGGTGAATGGTGCCAGAAAGGGCGATGTCCCGGTTTCCTTCTGGTCGACATTTCTGCGCGCGGACGGACGAAAGGCGGATCGACCGCGGATGGTCGGGGCGATTGCGGCGCGGCTGGTGTCGCTGCAGCCGGAGGCGCTCAGCACCATCGCCTATCCCGTCGCCGAATGGCTTCAGGATTTCGGCGATCGTGTCTATGGGGACCTGGCCCCGATCCTCGACTGCCTGTGGGATCCGTTGCTTGCGGCGCTCCGGCTTCGCGAGGACAATCGCAAGCGCGAAGTCGACAGCAGCTGGGCGAATGATGCGCTGAATGCCCCTGTCGGCAAGCTCGTCGGCGTGCTGATGCGGGAGCCCACAACCAAGGGGCTCGACATCGGCCAGGGCTTCCCGAAAGCTTGGACCGCGCGGCTCGAGCAGCTCCTAGGGCTTCCGGGAGATATGCGACGGCACGCACTCGTCATGATCGGCTTTCAGGCGACCTGGCTGTTCGCCATCGCTCCTGACTGGACCGCCGAGTATCTGCTCAACGTGGTCGATCAAGACGGCGATGACGGCGACGCCTTGTGGGACGGCATCCTCTGGGCGGCGCGCGCGCCAAGCAGGAAACTGTTCGACCGGCTGAAACCCGGCCTTCTGAAGCGCGCGCTAACCTCTTCGCGGCGGCGCGCCGAGACCAATGTCATCGCCGGCTTCCTGCTCGTCGGTTGGGGCGGCGATCCGGAGGCCGACCCGCCCGAACAGCTGGTCTCCAGCGCCGAGCTCCGTGAGATTCTCGTCGAGAGCGACAATGATCTTCGCGGCCAGGTCCTCTGGCACATCGAGCATTGGTCTGTGGATCGGGAGGGACGCTGGCGCGCCCGGCTCGTCCCCTTCCTCACCGATGTCTGGCCCAACCACCGCTCGGTGCGCACCCCGGAGATGTCGACCCGCCTTGTCGATCTCGCCATGGCGAGCGACGATCTGTTCCCGAAGGTCGTGGCCGCGATCCAGCCGCGCCTGGTGCCGGTGCGCGGCGGCATGCTGCGCGGCTTCATGCTGAAATCGGAAGCCGAGGATCATCCGGCGACCGTTTATCCGGCGGCGATGCTCGACCTTTTGTGGGCGATCCTCGCCGAAGACGCATCGCTTTGGCCATACAAGATCGAGGACATTCTCGCCGTGCTGGCGGAGGCCGAGGCGACGAAGGGTGACCCGCGGCTTTCGGAGCTGCGCCGGCGACGCGCGGCATAGGCGCTGGAGGCTGGCCGCTATCGCGATCGACCCGCCGCGCGCGCCTACGACTGGAACTGGCGCTTGCCGGTCATTCCAGGCAAGTCCATCGGATGCCACCGTATCCCGCCGATTTGTTACCTATGTGTTACCTAGCCGGACGTCAGGTAACAAGAAAATGGCGGAAAACTGGCGCGCCCGGCAGGATTCGAACCTGCGACCCCAAGCTTAGAAGGCTCGTGCTCTATCCAACTGAGCTACGGGCGCGTGCCGATCGCCTGTAGCGCGGTTTCGGGGTGAGCGGAACAGGCCGCCGGCGACGGGATGCGGGGACGCGACCCACCCAAAGCGCGGCCTCTCGCGTTCGGCAGTGCGGTTCTCCCGCGCCGGTCAGCTGCGCTCGGACCGGCTTCCGCGCGCCGCGGCCGGCGCGATGTTGAACAGCCGCGAGATGAGGGAATCGAGCGCCTGGAACACCGCGTCGACGCCGAAGCCGGCGACGAAGCTGATCGCCGAGACGGAAAGCGCGACCGGCCCGATCAGCGACTCGCCGTCGCCGCCGACGATGAACAGGCCGATGCAGGCCCCGACCACGGCCCCGAGCGCGAGCTGCTGGAGCGAGAGGCTGAGGTCGCGCGGGTTGAGCGTGCTGGTGCGGATCTTGTGGGAGAGCGAACGCAGCACCGCCGCCGCGGCGCCGAGCAGGCCGTAGAAGACCGGCAGGACGGCGGTGCCGAGGATCGCCGCGAGGCGCGCCGCGGTGGAGGCGGGGCCGGTATCGTCCGCGTTCGGGGCGCGCGCGTCATACTCGACCGCGGGCAGCCAGTCCCAGAAATCCAGCCAGCGGCCGAGGCTGCGGCCGGCGGCGGCGACCTGCTCGCGGCTTTGCGTAAGCTCGCGGCAGGCCTGGTGCTGGTCGGCGCTTTCGTAGAGGCGCAGCCGCCGCGTCCCGACCGTCTGGGGTGGAATCGCCTCGGCGCGGTCGCAATAAGCCGGCCGGGGGCCGCTCGCCGCCGGCTCCTCGGCCTGCCGCACCGGCTGCGAAACCGGCGGGACAGGGGTGCCCGCGCCGCCGCCGGCCCCGGCGGTGGTCGCCGCCGGCGCGACGACGGCCGCCCGGCGCCCCGCCTCGAGATCGTCGACCACCTTCTGGGCGTTCGCGAGACGCGTGCGTGCCGCGGCATATTCGCCCAGCGCGGAATTGCCGAAGGCGATGTTCCAGGACAGCAGGCAGGTGATGAGCAGCCACAGGACCAGCAGGCCGTTCATCCACAGCATCACCTTGCGGAAGGTCTCGGCCCGGTCCTTCAGGTCGGGAAAGGCGATGACGGCGAGCGAGGAACGCGACAGCGTCTCGTCCATGTCGACGCCGGGGCGCCGCTCGGGGGCGGCGACGTCCCCGTCGTCTTCCTTCTGTGTGACCATCACGGTGAAGGCGATGGTCGCGCCGCTCGCGGGCTTGGCGAGCCGGTTCAGATAGTCCTTCACCCGGATCAGCAGGGCGGCCTGGTCCGCCTTCTTCCGGTTAGAGGGATCGGGCGGCCAGCTGATCCGGCAGACCTGGTCGAGCCAGTCGGCGGGGAGTCCCTGGGGCGGCTCGCGGTGGGACAAGGCCGATATCGTAGCGTCGGGATCGGCCGAGATGTTGTCGAGCAGCAGGTGGACTTCGCTCAACTCACGGCTGAGGATGAAGACCTGCGGGTTATCCTCGATCTGCGCGTCGGCCATCGCCTGTTCCGCGGGCGCCGGCACTTCGCCCGCCGCAGCTTCGCCTTGCTCCGGATCGTCTTCCACTGCGGTTCTCCCCCTCGAACCACTTCGGCAGGACTTCAAGATGTCATGTTGCGGGGGCGCTTGCAATCGCCTTTACTGCGGGCGGCGATGCGGTCTCTCAGCCCGCATTTCCCTCGCGCAGCAGCGACCAGCCGAGCGGCAGGTAGTCGGTCGACATGTAGAAATAGAAATTGCAGTGGCCGCTGCGCGCGCTGGTCGCGCCCTTCAGGATGCCGAAGGCGGTGGTGCCGCTGAACACCGGGCCGCCGCTGTCGCCGGCGCGGCAGGACGGGCCGGCGACCGTCACCCAGACGGGATCGCACGGGCCGCCGCACAAATCTCCCGGCGGGGCATAGTCGACCAGCTCGACCAGGGCGCAGCTGTAGCCCGAGCTCTCGCCGCGGTGGCAGACGGCGTCGCCGGCGCGGGTGCTGCTGCGGCTGCGCGCGCCGGTGACGGGGCGGGCGAGCGTCTTCGCCGTGTCGGCATAGAAGATCGGCCGCTGCGCGCGGTCGCTGACGTGGAGCTGGACGTCCTGGAAGCTCCAGCCCCACTGGCCGCCGAAGGAGAGGGGGATCTCGGCCCCGCCCGGCGCGGAATAGATCGGCTCGTCCGGGCAATGCGCGGCGGTGACGATGCCGGTGCGGATGCCGTCGGTGACGACGAAGCCGGTGGTGCAGTAGACCCGCCGGCCGGTCACCGCGTCGGCGCCGACGATGCGCGCGCCGCCTTCGATCTCGGCATTCTCGACCGGGCCGTCGAGCAGGCGGATGCGGGCCGGGACGCCCGTCCCCTCGGCGATGCGCCGCGCCGCTTCGGCGAGGTCGAGGCCTTTCGCCGCCTCGGCGCGCACCATCGCGACGAGGTTGTCGCGCGTCATCGCCAGCGGCAGCCCGCGCAGCGCGTCGTTGCCGCCGAGCTCGATGACGACGTGCGTCGGCCGGTGTTCGGCCAGCAGCGCCGGCAGCCGCGAGCGCCCGCCCGAGGTCGTGTC
>JBKBVA010000187.1:0-5439 GCA_046289665.1 Allosphingosinicella sp. | reverse complement strand
CCGCAAGAGAATAATGTTGTATCCGCGCTGCGCCATGGCACGCGTTCCGTAGTCGCGGAAAAGAATGCAGATATTCGTCGCGAAGCCGGCGTAGAAAAGGTGGAGCAGCTTCCGGTGCTTGAGCAGCCGGTGAAGCTGGTCGCCGGTCTCGACGAGGCGGTGGACCATATCGCCCGCTACGGCACCGGCCATACCGAAGCGATCGTCGCGCAAGACGAAGCCGCCGCGGAAGCCTTCCTCGCCCGCGTCGACAGCGCCATCGTGCTGTGGAACGCCTCGACCCAGTTCGCCGACGGCGGCGAGTTCGGCTTCGGCGCCGAGATCGGCATCGCCACCGGCAAGCTCCACGCCCGCGGGCCGGTCGGGCCGGAGCAGCTCACCAGCTTCAAGTACCAGGTGCGCGGCTCCGGCCAGGTTCGGCCGTGAAGGCCCGGCGTTCGGCTAGACGGTGAACACCGCGAAGTCGGCGGCGGTCAGCGCGGTGCCCGCGCTCACCTGCGCGAACAGGATCGCCGCCCCGGCGTCGCTGCCGTCGGCGTCGTAGAAGATCCGGCCGGTCGCCTGGTCGTAGAGAATCCGGTCGTCCGCATCCGTCGCGGCGGTGCCCGAGACGAACGCGCCGGCGGGCAGCTCCCCGTTCGCGCCCAGCGCGGTGAACACGGTGCGGCTCAGGTAAATGGTGTCGTCCGCGACGCTGAAGTCGAGGATCTGGTCGACATTGGCGGCCGCCGAGAGGGCGGAATCGAAGACGAAGCCGTCCGCGCCGCCGCCGCCGCGCAGCGTGTCGTGCCCGGCGCCGCCGGAAATGCGGTCGTCGCCGGCGCCGCCGTCGATCGAATCCGCGCCGCCGAGGCCGCTCAGCACATTGGCCGCGCCGTTGCCGACGAGGCTGTTGTTCGCGCTGTTGCCGGTTCCGTTGATCGCGTCGGTGCCGGAAAGCTGCAGCGCCTCGACGGCGATGCCGGCCAGGAAGAAGCTCACCGAGCTTATCACCGTATCATATCCGCCGGTGGCGCTGGCTTCGTAGACGCGGTCGCCGAGATCGTCGACGATGTAGGTGTCGTTGCCGTCGCCGCCGCTCATCCGGTCCGCGCCGGCGCCGCCGTTCAGGCGGTTGGCCGCCGCGTTGCCGGTCAGGCTGTTGGCGAATTTGTTGCCGGTGCCGTTGATCGCGGCGTCGCCGGTGAGGATGAGATTCTCCACCTCATAGGCATTGGACAGCCAGTAGGTGACCGAGCTCATCACCGTGTCGTTGCCGCCGTTCAGCCCCTCGATCACGCTGTCGCCGGCGGAATCGACGATGTAGATGTCGTTGCCGGCCCCGCCGTTCAGCGCGTCGTCGCCGAGCCCGCCGTCGAGGATGTTGTGGTTGCCGTTGCCGGTGATCGCATTGGCGAGCGCGTTGCCGGTGCCGTTCACCGCCGCATTGCCGGGCAGCACCAGCCGCTCCACCTCGGCGCCGAGCGTGTAGTTCATCGCGGTGCGCACCGTGTCGTTGCCGCCTCCCGCGTATTCGATGACGAGGTCCTCGAGACTGTCCACGACATAGGTGTCGTCGCCGGCGCCGCCGGTCAGGCGGTCGGCCCCGGCGCCGCCGTCGAGCATGTCGTTGCCGAAGCCGCCGAACACGATGTCGGCGCCGGCCGACCCGATGAAGCTGTCGTTGAAGCGCGACAAAGTGAACTTCTCGATCGACGAGAAAATATCGCCCGCCGCGTCGCCGCCGTGGCGGCCGGTGGCGAGGTTCAGCGACACGGCGGCCAGCGCGCGGGCATAGCTCGCCTCGTCGGTTCCGTCGCCGCCCGCCAGCGTATCCGCCCCGGCGCCGCCTTCGAGCACGTCGTTGCCGTCGCCGCCGTCGAGCGTGTCGGCGCCGCCGAAGCCGAGCAGCAGATCGTCGCCGCCTTCGCCGTAGACGGTCTCATCCACACTGGCGCCGAGGAAGCGGTCGGCGAAGCGGCTGAGGCGGAAGTCCTCGATCGATTCGAACGTGTCGCCGGCCGCGTCGCCGCCATGGCCGCCGCCCTGCAGGTTGATCGACACGGCCGCCATCGCGCCGGCATAGCTCGCCTCGTCGCGGCCGCTGCCGCCGACCAGCCGGTCGGCGCCCTCGCCGCCTTCGAGCGAATCGTCGCCGCCGCCGCCGTGCAGCTCGTCATTGCCGCCGAAGCCCCAGATATAGTCGCCCAGGCTGGTGCCCATCGCGACGTCGGCGCCCTCGGTCAGGAACTCGCCGCTGTCGCGGAAGCGGTTGAAATAGATGTCGTCGGCGAAATTGCCGTCGCTCCCGCCCCAGCCGATCAGGAAGCTGCCGTCGGCGAGGCCGACGCCGGTCGGGCGGGAGTGGGCGTTGCCGCCGGGGTTGGTCATCGGCATCGGCTCGCCGATCGCCTCGCCATTGGCGTCGAAGCGGCGGAAGGTGGCGCGTAAATCGTCGCGCCAGACGGCGACGAAGCCGCCGTCGGCGAGCGCGAAGATCTCCGGCTGGCTCGCGCCGCTTTGGCCGTCGCTGACCAGGATCGGGCCGCCGACCTTCGCGCCGGCGGAGTTGAAACGCTGGGCGAAGAGTTCGCCGGTTCCGATCTCATTGCTCTGCCACAGGGCGACGAAGCCGCCGCCGTCGAGCGCCGCCACCGCGCCGGGCCGCTGCGCGCCGGCGGTGACGGTGTTGATCTGGAACTCGCCGCCCACCCTGGTGCCGGCAGCGTCGTAGCGCTGGCCGAACAGGCCGTCATCGTCCGCGTCCGGGCTGGTGAAGGTGACGACGAAGCCGCCGTCCTTCAGCGCAGCGATGCTCGGGTTGGACTGGCTGCCTTCCACGGTCGTGTTGACCTGGAACTCGCCGCCGACGGCCGCGCCCTGGGCATCGTAGATCTGGCCGTGGATGCTGAGGCTGGAGCCGTCCTGGCCGAAAGCTTTCCAGACGATGACGGTGCTGCCGTCGGCGAGGACCGCCACCTGAGGGTCGTCCTGACTCGGGTCGAAATTCTCGGTCACCCGCACCTCGTCGCCCGTCGGCAGGCCGGCGAGGTTGAAGCGGCGCATGATCACGCCGGACCCGCCGCCATCGGGAGCGCCGAAGGCGATCACGAAGCCGCCGTCGGGGAGCGCGGCTACATCGAGGTCGAACGGGCTATTCCAGACGCCGGTGTCGGCGCGCCGTTCGGGGCCGATCTTCTCCCCGTTCGCGCCGTAGCGCTGGAAGTGGATCTCGCTCGGGCCGCTCTGGTGGCTCGGCCCCTCCTTGGTGATCCACGCGACGACGTAGCCGCCGTCCTGCAGCGCGGCCATGCTTACGAAGGATTCGTGGCTTCCGGTGCCCGTGTTCGCCGTCTGCGGCGTACTCCCAAGTGAAATCGGCATTTCAACGTCCCTCTTTTCAGATCCCGCGCCTCGGCGCCGTGTGCCGGTCCTCTGGGGGGTGCGTGTTTCCGCCGATTGCCGCCGGGCGCGGAAAAATGTGTCGATTGTGGCGCGAGAGGGGGAGGTGGTTCGCGCCTGATTGTATCCAATCGGCGGCGGCCGCTAAGGGTTCGGCAACATTTTTCGGCCAAATTCCATTTTACGGGTTGACCGAGGCCGCAAGCCGGGGCCATTTGGGATCCCAACCTTGAGAGAGTCCGGACCCATGCCGACCTTCGCTCCGCTCCACGCCGCCGGCCGCGCTTCCAGCGCGTTCGCGGCCGCGCGCGGCGGCTTCGGCATGATGACGACCATCATTACCATGACCACCCTTCGGGGCGGGAGCGGCTGACGACGGTCTGACAAACCAGAAGACTTCCGACCCGCTCCCCACCCGGCGAGCGGGTCTTTTTTTGTCCCTTCCCACCCGATTTCGAAAGCGAGCATCACCCATGGAACAGGCAGCAGCATCAGGCGCGAAACGGCTCTGCGTCCTGAAGTTCGGAAGCTCCGTCCTCGAGCGCGAGGCCGATTATCCGGCGGTCGCGCTGGAGATCTACCGCCACGTGCGCGACGGCGAGAAAGTGGTGGCGGTGGTCTCCGCCCTCGCCGGGGAGACCGACGCCCTCTTCGCGCAGGCCGAGCGGGTCGGCGGCGCGCCGCCGCCGGCGCTGACCGCCCGCCTCGCCCGGGTCGGGGAGCTCCATTCCGCCGCCTTGATGGCGCTGGCGCTGAGCCGCGTCGGGGTCCGCGCCGCGACGCTCGATCCGGACGAGATGGGGCTGGTGGCGGAAGGCGCGCCACTCGATTCGAACCTCACCGGGCTCGACGCCGCGGCGGTATGGGCGAAGCTCGACGCTTATGACGTGGTCGTCGTCCCCGGCTTCACCGCCGGCCATGCCGAGCACGGGGTGGTGACGCTGGGGCGGGGCGGCACCGACCTCACCGCCGTCTTCTTCGCCGCCCGCCTCGGCGCCTGCCGGGTGCGCCTGATCAAGGACGTCGACGGCGTCTATGCCGAGGACCCCGCCAAGAACCCGCTGGCCGAGCGCTATTCGCAGATGAACTATGCTGAAGCCGCCGAGGCGAGCGCCGGCCTGATCCAGCCCAAGGCGATCGCCGCGGCCGAGGCCGAGGGCGTGCTGATCGAGGTCGCCTCGCTCGGCGCCGGCGAAGCGACGACCATCGCCAACCTGCCCGCCCGCAGGGCGCGCCCCGCGCGGCCCGAGCGGCTGCGCGTCGCCCTGCTCGGCTGCGGCGCGGTGGGGGCGGGCGTGCTCGCTTACCTCAAGGCGCGGCCGGACCTGTTCGAGGTCGCGCCGGTGCTGGTCCGCCGTCCGGAGCTGCACGGCGCCGCCGGCTTCACCGACCGCCTCTCCGACGCGCTGGCGGGCAAGCCCGATCTCCTCGTCGAGCTGATCGGCGGCGCCGACTATCCCGCCGACATCATGCGTTCGGCCCTGCGCGCCGGCGCCCATGTCGTCAGCGCCAACAAGGCGGCGGTCGCGCGCCACTACGATTCGCTCCACGCCTGCGCCGAGGCCGGCGGCGGCTCGCTGCGTTACTCCGGCGCGGTGGGCGGCGGGGCGCCGGTGCTCGAGACGCTCGCGCGCCTGGCCGGAGAGGTCGTCGCCGTCGAGGGCGTGATGAACGGCACCGGCAATTTTCTCCTCTCCCGCCTCGGCGAAGGCTGGCCGTTCCTCGACGCGGTGGCGAAGGCGCAGGAGCTCGGCTTCGCCGAGGCCGATCCCGCCGCCGACGTCGACGGCCACGACGCCGCCGACAAGCTCTCTATCCTGATCCGCGAGGCGTTCGGCGTCGCGCTGCTGCCCGAGCGGATCGCCAAGGATTCGCTGCGCGACGTCTCCCCTGCCGCCGCGCAGGCGGCGCTGGCGCGGGGCGAGGTGCTGAAGCAGGTCGGCCGCTGCCGCCTGCTCGCCGACGGCAGCATCGCGGCCGAGGTGCGGGTGGTGGCGCTCCCCGCCGCCCACCCGCTCGCCGGGGCGCAGAATGAGGAAAACCGCTTCCTCGTCACCC
>JBKBVA010000186.1:0-5443 GCA_046289665.1 Allosphingosinicella sp. | reverse complement strand
GCCGCTTCGCCGCCTTCAGCACCGCCGCGAAGGGGTGCGAGCCGTCGGCGATGGCGCGCAGCACCGAGGGCGCGTCGCCGAGATGCTGCGTGCGGTAGGTGAGCTCCGCCTTCGGCCCGATCACGCCGACCGGGAAATGGCCGGCGATGGCGCGCTTGCGGATGCGCGCGTTCAGGACCGGCGCCTCGGTGCGCGGATTGCTGCCGATGATGAGCAGCGCGTCCGCCTCCTCGATGCCGGCGATGGTCGCATTGAAGCGATAGTCGCCGGGGCTCGCCACGTCGAACTTCGCGCCGTCTTGCCGGCATTCGTACAGCGCCGAGCCGAAACCCTTCAGCAGCGCCTTCATCGCATAGACCGATTCGAGGTCCTGCAGATCGCCGGCGATCGCCGCCACCTCGTCGCCGCCCGCGCCCTTCAGCCGCTCGGCAATGGCCTCGAACGCCTCGGCCCAGGTCGCCGGCTGGAGCGTGCCGTCGCGCCGGATCCACGGCCGGTCGAGGCGGCGGCGGACCAGGCCGTCCACCGCGTGGCGCGTCTTGTCGTGCGCCCACTCCTCGTTGACGTCCTCGTTGAGGCGCGGCAGCGCGCGCATCACCTCGCGGAAGCGGTGATCGAGGCGGATGTTGGTGCCGACCGCGTCCATCACGTCGATGGCGGGCACCTTCCTGAGCTCCCAGGGCCGCGCCTCGAAGCTGTAGGGCTTGGAGACGAGCGCGCCGACCGGGCAGAGGTCGACGACGTTGCCGGAAAGCTCCGACGTCACCGCGCCTTCGAGATAGGAGGTGATCTCCATATTCTCGCCGCGCCCGATCGCGCCGATCTCCTCGACGCCGGCGACTTCCTCGGCAAAGCGCACGCAGCGCGTGCACTGGATGCACCGGGTCATGATCGTCTTTACGACGGGGCCCATATATTTCTCGGTCACCGCCCGCTTGTTCTCGGCGAAGCGGCTGTGGCCGCGGCCGTAGGCGATGGCCTGGTCCTGCAGGTCGCATTCGCCGCCCTGGTCGCAGATCGGGCAGTCGAGCGGATGGTTGATGAGCAGGAACTCCATCACCCCTTGGCGCGCCTTCTTGACCATCGGCGTCATGGTCGAGATTTCCTGCCCCTCCGAGGCGGGCAGCGCGCACGAGGCCTGCGGCTTGGGCGGCCCCGGCTTCACCTCGACGAGGCACATGCGGCAATTGCCGGCGATCGACAGCCGCTCGTGATAGCAGAAGCGCGGAATCTCCTTCCCCGCCAGCTCGCACGCCTGGAGCACGGTCGCCCCCTGCGGAACCTCGATCTCGACGCCGTCGACTTTGACCTTGGGCATTATTCGGCTGCCTCTAACGTTCTGCCCTGCTTCTCCAGGATCCGCCGCTCGAGCTCGGGGCGATAGTGGCGGATCAGGCCCTGGATCGGCCAGGCGGCGGCGTCGCCCAAAGCGCAGATGGTGTGGCCCTCGACCTGCTTGGTGACGTCCCAGAGGAGGTCGATCTCGCTTATCTCGGCATTGCCCTCGACGAGCCGCTCCATCACCCGCCACATCCAGCCCGTGCCCTCGCGGCAGGGCGTGCACTGGCCGCAGCTCTCATGCTTGTAGAAATAGGAAAGGCGCGCGATCGCCTTCACCACGTCGGTGGACTTGTCCATGACGATGACGGCGGCGGTGCCGAGGCCGGACTTGAGGTCGCGCAGCGCGTCGAAGTCCATCGGTGCGTCGATGATCTCGTTGGCGGGCACCAGGGGCACCGAGGAGCCGCCCGGGATCACGCACAGCAGATTGTCCCATCCGCCGCGTATGCCGCCGGCGTGGCGGTCGATCAGCTCGCGGAACGGGATCGACATCGCTTCCTCGACCACGCACGGCTTGTTCACGTGGCCCGAGATCTGGAAGAGCTTGGTGCCCTCGTTCTTCTCGCGGCCGAACGATTTGAACCAGGCCGCGCCGCGGCGGAGGATGGTCGGCACCACCGCGATCGATTCAACGTTGTTGACCGTCGTCGGGCAGCCGTAGAGGCCCGCGCCCGCGGGGAAAGGCGGCTTCAGGCGCGGCATGCCCTTCTTGCCCTCGAGGCTTTCGAGCATCGCCGTCTCTTCGCCGCAAATATAGGCGCCGGCGCCGCGGTGGACGAACAGGTCGAAATCGTAGCCGGACTTGGCGGCGTTCTTGCCGAGCAGGCCCGCGTCATAGGCCTGCTGGACGGCGGCGAAGAGCGTCTCCGCCTCGCGGATGAACTCGCCGCGAATGTAGATGTAGGCGGCCCGCGCCCGCATCGCGAAGCCGGCGAGAAGCGCGCCCTCGATCAGCTTGTGCGGATCGTGGCGGATGATCTCGCGGTCCTTGCAGGAGCCCGGCTCGGATTCGTCGGCGTTGATGACGAGGAAGTTGGGGCGTCCGGGCGTCGGCTCCTTGGGCATGAAGCTCCACTTCATGCCGGTCGGGAAGCCCGCGCCGCCGCGGCCGCGCAGGCCCGATTCCTTGACGATGTCGATGATCGCGTCCTGGCCGATTGCCATAAGCGCGGCGGTATTGTCCCAGTCGCCGCGCGCCTGCGCGCCCTTCAGCCCCCAGTCCTGGAAGCCATAGAGGTTGGTGAAGATGCGATCCTTGTCCGCGAGCATCAGGCACCCATTCCGAAATAGGCCGCCGCGACGAGGGCGACGATGACCACCAGCGCGACCATCTTGATCATGCCGCGCAGGACCTTGAGCGCTACGACAAGCGCGATGACGCCGACGACGATGGGGAGGATCTGCTCCATCAGGCCCACTCGCCCCGATAATCGTGATTTTCGCGCACCATAGCCTCGAGGCTGGTCACGCCGCCCTCAGGATCGCTGGTCCGGCGATCGACGCCCTGCGGGCCCGGCTTGGGCGTCTCGCCGCGCGCCAGCGCCTCGAGGATCGCCGTCGTCGTCTCGAAGGTGAGGTCCTCGTAATTGTCGTCGTTGATCTGGACCATAGGCGCGTTGGCGCAGGCGCCGAGGCACTCGACCTCGGAGAGGGTGAACAGCCCGTCCTCGGTCGTCCGCCCCTTGGCCAGACCCTTCGCCTTGCAGGCGGCGAAGACGTCGTCCGAACCGCGCAGCATGCACGGCGTCGTGCCGCACACCTGGACGTGGTAGCGGCCGACGGGACGCAGGTTGAACATCGTGTAAAAGGTCGCAACCTCGTAGGCCCGGATATAGGGCATATCGAGATAGGCGGCGACATATTCGATCACCGGGATCGGCAGCCAGCCCTGCGTCTGCGTCTCCGCGCCGACCTGGCGCTGGGCGAGGTCGAGCAGGGGAATGATCGCGCTGTGCTGGCGGCCCGGCGGGTAGCGGCCGACGACGGTCTTCGCCTGCTTCTCATTGTCCGCCGTCCACGCGAACCCGCCCCAGCGGGCGCGGACTTCGTCCATGTCGATCGAGGTGGGAAGGATGTCAGCCATTAGCGGTCGATCTCCCCGAACACGATGTCGAGGCTGCCGAGGATGGCGGTGACGTCGGCGAGCATGTGGCCCCTGGTCATGAAATCCATTGCCTGGAGGTGGGAGAAGCCGGTCGGGCGGATCTTCACCCGGTAGGGCTTGTTGGTGCCGTCGGAGACGAGATAGATGCCGAATTCTCCCTTCGGGCTCTCGGTCGCGACATAAACCTCGCCGGCCGGCACGTGGAAGCCTTCGGTGTAGAGCTTGAAGTGGTGGATCAGGGCTTCCATCGACTGCTTCATCTCGGCGCGCTTGGGCGGCACCACCTTGCGGTCGAGGGACGCGATCGGCCCTTCGGGCATGTCGCGAAGGCACTGCTTCATGATCCTGACCGACTGGCGGACTTCCTCGACCCGCACCATGAAGCGGTCGTAGCAATCGCCCTTGGTCCCCACCGGCACGTCGAACTCGACCCGGTCGTAGGCGTCGTAGGGCTGAGCCTTGCGGATGTCCCAGGGGATGCCGGCGGCGCGGATCATCGGGCCGGAGAAGCCCCAGGCGATCGCGTCTTCCTTCGACACCACCGAGATGTCGACGTTGCGCTGCTTGAAGATGCGGTTGTCGGCGACGAGGCTGATCGCATCCTCGAACATCGGCATCAGCCGGTCGTCCATCCACCGGGCGATGTCGTCGAGCAGCCCCGCCGGCACGTCCTGGTGGACGCCGCCGGGGCGGAAATAGTTGGCGTGCATCCGGGCGCCGGACGCGCGCTCGTAGAAGTTCATGATGTCTTCGCGCGGCTCGAACAGCCACAGGTTCGGCGTCATCGCGCCGACGTCCATGACGTGGCTGCCGAGGTTGAGCAGGTGGTTCTTCACCCTGGTCAATTCGGCGAAGAAGGTGCGCAGATATTGCGCCCTCAGCGGCACCTCGAGATGGAGCAATTTCTCGATGGCGAGGACGTAGCTGTGCTCCATGCACATCGGCGACACGTAATCGAGCCGGTCCATGTAGGGGATCGACTGGATGTAGGTCTTGTACTCGCAGAATTTCTCGGTGCCGCGGTGGAGCAGGCCGACATGCGGGTCGACCCGCTCGACGATCTCGCCGTCCAGCTCGAGCACGAGGCGCAGCACGCCGTGGGCGGCCGGGTGCTGGGGCCCGAAATTGATCGTGTAGTTGGCGATCTCGGCCTCGGTCGCGCCGGTGCGGGCGACCTCCTGCGCATGCGCCTGGTTGACGGTCTCGGTCGTCACTTCTTGATCTCCGCGGAGGAGAGCGGGGTCGGCGCGCCGGGGGCCTCGGGCGAGGCCTTGTCGTCCCCGGGGAGGATATATTCGGCGCCTTCCCAGGGGCTCAGGAAATCGAACGGCCGGAAGTCCTGCGGCAGGCTCACCGGCTCGTAGACCACCCTTTTCTGCTCTTCCGAATAGCGCAGCTCGACATAGCCCGACATCGGGAAGTCCTTGCGGAACGGGAAGCCGCGGAAGCCGTAATCGGTGAGGATGCGGCGCAGATCGTCATTGCCGTCGAAGATCACGCCATAGAGGTCGAACGTCTCGCGCTCGAGCCAGCCGGCGACCGGCCACAGTCCCGTCACCGACGGCACCGGCGTCTCCTCGTCGGTCGTGACGCGCACGCGGATGCGGTGGTTCCGGGTCAGCGACAGCAGGTGGTAGACGACGTCGAAGCGCTCGGGGCGCTGCGGATAGTCGACCCCGGCAATCTCCATCAGCTGCTGATATTCGAGGCGGTCGCGCAGGATCCGGCACGCCTCGACCACGCTTTCGCGGCGGACGGTGAGCGAGACCTCGCCGACGGCGTCCTTCGCCTCGATCAGCATGTCGCCGAGCGCGGCGGTGACCTCGTCGATCAGCCCTTCGCGGGGCGCGATGCGGGGAGCGCTATTGTTCATCGTTCAACACGAGCCTCTCAACGCTCTATCGTGCCGATGCGGCGGATCTTCCGCTGCAGCTGCATGACCCCATAGAGGAGCGCCTCGGCGGTCGGCGGGCAGCCGGGGACGTAGATGTCGACCGG
>JBKBVA010000185.1:0-5454 GCA_046289665.1 Allosphingosinicella sp. | reverse complement strand
AAGGTGTGGGCGATCGCGAAGGGCGGCGGTGCGAGGAACGGCGCGTCCGGCTCTCCCGCAAAGGCGGCGGCGACCTGCGCGCGGTCCACCCACATCGCCGCCTCCAGCTCGGTCTCGTCGAGCGCGATCTCGCGGGACGAAGCCTGGGCGGTGCAGGCGATCATCAGCTGCCCGGGAAACGGCCAGGGCTGGCTCGCGACGTAGCGGACGGTGCCGATCTTGAGGCCCGCTTCTTCTTGCAGCTCCCGGGCGACCGCTTCCTCGATCGATTCGCCGGGCTCGACGAAGCCCGCCAGGGCCGAGTAGCGCCGCGGCGGATATTGCGGCTGGCGGGCGAGCAGCACCCGCCCCGCATGCTCGGCCAGCATGATCACGACCGGATCGACCCGCGGAAAATGATCGAGCCCGCAGCCGCCGCAGCGGCGTCCCCAGCCGGCGCGAAAGCTTTGCGTGGCGCTGCCGCAGGCGCCGCAGAAGAGATGGCGGTTGTGCCATTCGATGAGGCTGCGCGCGCCGCCCCAGATCGCGGCATCGCCCGCGGCCAGCCTGTCGAGCAGCGCGAAGACCGACCAGGCGCGCTGCCCCTGCTTCACGCGCGGCAGCGGCGCGAACAGGGGCGAGCCTCGATCGAGGCCCAGGAAGATCAGCTCCGCGACGTCTCCCCCCATGCCGTCCCAGCCGAGCCGCCCGTCCTCCCCGACCAGCGGATCGAGGCCGTCGAGGCGCAGCAGCCGCGCCTCCGGCGACGCGGCGAGCGCGGCGATCGCTTCGGCATCGAGGCGGAGGTGGTCGGCGCGGTCGAGCGGGGCGCCGGTGAAGCCGGGGACGCGGGTCATGGCGCTCCATAGCGGCGCGCAAGGCCGAGGGGAAAGGCTTGCATCGCCGCCGGCCCCGGCGCAGTCAGCGCGCAGCACAGCCCCCATGAGGACGCGATGAAGGCGACCATCTACCACAATCCGAAATGCGGCACCTCGCGCAAGACGCTGGAGATCCTCCAGCAGGAGGGCGCGGACGTCACCATCGTCGAATATCTCAAGACGCCGCCCTCCCGCGACGAGCTGGAGCGGCTCTACGGACGCGCCGGCATCGGCGCCCGCGAGGGCCTGCGCGCCAAGGAGCCGCTCGCGCAGGAACTCGGCCTCACCGGCGAGGATGTGAGCGAGGATGCCGTGCTCGCCGCGATGGCGGAGCACCCGATCCTGATCAACCGCCCCTTGGTCGAGACCGAAAAGGGCGTGCGCCTGTGCCGGCCGCAGGACGTGGTGCGGGAGATACTCTAGAGCTGGCGACATGGCCCCGATCGATCCGGAGCCCCTGCTTCGCGCCTATTCGATCGGGGTGTTCCCGATGGCCGACAGCCGCGACGCCGCGGACATATTCTGGGTCGAGCCCAAGCGCCGGGCGATCCTGCCGCTGGACAGCTTCCGCCTCTCCCGGTCGCTGCGCCGTACCCTTCGCTCCGGTATCTTCGAGGTGAGCCACGACACTGCCTTCGCCGAAGTCGTCAGAAGCTGCGCGAATCGGGAGGAAACCTGGATCAGCGCCGACATCGAGCAGAGCTATTCCGAGCTGCATCTCCGGGGCCATGCCCATTCGATCGAGTGCCGGCAAAACGGGGAGCTGGTCGGCGGCCTCTACGGCGTCACGCTCGGCACCGCCTTCTTCGGCGAGAGCATGTTTTCCGCCCGCCCCGACGCCTCCAAGGTGGCGCTGGCGTGGCTGGTGGCGCGGCTCAGGGTCGGCGGCTTCACCTTGCTCGACTGCCAGTTCATGACCGATCACCTGCGCAGCCTCGGCGCCGTGGAGATCACGCAGCAGGATTATCTGGCGCTGTTGGACTCGGCGCTCGGCGTCGGTTCCGGCGAAGGCGCGGCGGGAGCCGGGGCCGGGGCCGCCGCCTTCGGCCGCGGGCGCGGCGCCGAATTCGGGGCGCTGGACCGGTTGCTGGCTTCGGACCCGGCGCGCACCGTCGATTCGCCGGCTTCCGGGTGCGTCATCGCGCAGCTCTTGGGCCACACGTCGTAGATCGGATGCTCGACGACGTTGAGCGACGGCGTTTCCTTGTAGACCCAGCCGGAGAAGACCCGCTCCCAGCGGTCCTGGGGGCTGCGCACGTCGAGCTGGACGAACGCGCCGGTGAGCGTCTGCACTTCCCACGGCGCCGCCGTCTCGCAGGCGCGCAGGCGGACGATCGCGTCGCCGATCCGCACGGCCTGCCCCGGCTTCAACGTCAGGTCGCGCGAGATGCCGTTGCGCTTGTTGAGGAAGCCGAGCACGGCGACCCGCTCCGCCATCGGCGTCGTGCCGGGCGCCACGGCAGTGACGGTCTGGGGGATGTCGACGGTCTGCGGCTCGGCCTCGCTGCTGTCGTTCCCGGTGCCGGCCGCCTGCTCGTTCGCACCTTGCGGCGAGCAGCCGAGCAGGAGGAGGCCCAGGGCGGCGAGGGCGGCGGCGCCCCTGCCGGCCGCGCGCGTCATGCCCGGTCCTTCATGTCTGGTCCGGCGTCCATGCTTCATAGTCGCCGCTCGCCGCCTGGCGCTGCGCCCCGCGCTCGAGCGCGCCGGAGGGCAGGTAGGCCGCCGGGGTGCCGGTGAGATTGGGCGTCGGCTCGCGCAGGAACTTGGGCGGAGGCGGCAGCGCCTCGTCGGGCAGCCCGTCTATCTGGCGGTGGAGCCAGGCGTGCCATTCGGGCGGCACCCGGCTCGCATCGTTCGGGCCGTTGTAGATGACCGAGCGGCGGCCGCCCTTCTTCGCTTCATAATAGACGTTGCCGAGCGAATCGGTCCCGACCTTGCGGCTGTTGCGCCAGATGTCGAGCGACGTGCCGATCGTGGCGCCGTCCCACCAGGTGAAGATCTGCTTGAAGAAGCCCATGGCCTGCCGCCTAGCGCCGATGGGGGGAAAGAGGCAAGGTGCCAAATCCCCCCGGGGAGCCCTAGCGCGGTCCCCCCGGCCAGCTCACCCGCGCGGTTTCGTCGATGCCGAGCTCGGCGGCCCGGCCGCCGGCGATCTCGAGGACGGCCGCCACCGGCTCGCCGACCGCGACGCCTTCCAGCGAATGCGGGACGGTCCTGGCGGCGATTCGCGCGATGCTGCCGTCGGCGCGCACGAAGATCATGTCGAGCGGGATCAGGGTGTTCTTCATCCAGAAGCTCGCCGGCCGGGGCGAGGGGAAGGGGAAGAGCATCCCCTCGTTCGGGCCGAGCTTCGTCCGGTTCATCAGCCCGTAGGCCTGCTCCCGCTCGGTGCGGGCGATCTCGACGGTGAAGCGATGCACCTTCGACCCGCTGCGGATCTCGAGCGGCGCCAGCTCCAGGCCGGAGACCGGGTGGGTGGCCGTCTCGGCTTCCGCTTCGGGTTCGACGGCGGCAGCGGGCGGCGCGCTGTTCTGCTGCGCGGGCGCGGCCTGGCAGGCGGCGCAGGCGACCGCGAGTGCGGCTGCAACGAAGAATCTGGGCATTCCTATCTCGGCTCCACTTCGACGGCGAGCGGCCCTTTGCGGCCCTCGGCAATCCGCGCCCTCAGCGGCTGGTCGGGGACGAGGTCGGCGAGCCCGCCGCGGCGCACCGTCTCCATATGGACGAAAATGTCCTGCCCGTCTTCCTCTTCGCGCACGAGGAAACCGTAGCCCTTGAGCCGATTGAACCATTTCACCCGCACCGCCTCGAAGCCGCCGGCCTGGTCGAGCAGGGCGGCCGGGTCGATCCGCTCGCCGGCGGAGGAAGCGGGGCGGGGCGCCTCGGGCAGCACCGCCTCGCTGAGATCGATCGAGAGCACCTTGCGCGCCTGGTAGCCGCGCTCCTGCTCGGCGACCAGGCATTCGACGACCGCGCCTTCGGGAAGGCTGCGGCGGTCATGCTCCTTCAGCACGCTGAAGTGGATGAGCACGTCTCCGGGGACGTCTTCGCTGACGAGAAAGCCGAAGCCGCGCGTCGCGTCGAACCATTTCAGGCTGCCGGTGATGCGCTGCAGCGACTCGCCGCCGGCGTCCCCGCCGGTGCGCGGGGAGACGCCGCTTTCGCCGTGCGAAGCGGGATCGTCGTCATACACTTCCCGGCGCGATGTCATGAAACGCACGATCCAGCAAAGGTCCCCGGCCAAGGCCTATCATGGCTTTCCCGGCTTTGTGAACTGCTTAACCGGCCTTTTCAGTATCCGTCCTGATCCGGGATTTCCCCGGGCGAGGCGTTAAGAACGGTGCGGACGAGGTCCATCCGGTGGCCGGCGCGGAGCATCGCGGCGGCGGCCTTCTGCCGTCCTTGCCGGTCCGCCGGCACGGCCGCATAGGGGCCGATCCTGCGGCGCTCGGCAAAGCGCAGCGCGGCGGCGAGCGCCTGCTCCTCCGCTTCCGCCCTGGCCGCCTCCGCGTCCGCTTCCTCCACTCCCGCGGCCTGCAGCGCCTGCGCCACCCGCCGCTCTCCATAGCCGCGGCGCATCAGCGAAGAGACGCGTGAGGCGGCGAAGGCGCCGTCGTCGACGAAGCCGAGATCGGCGCAGCGCGCCACCACCGCGCCGACGTCGGCGGCGCCGGGCCCGGCCCATCCGCGCTCCCGCAGCTTGCGATCGAGATAGGCTTTCAGCTTGTGCCGCGTGGTCGCATATCGTCCGACATAGAAGAAGGCGAGCCGCTCCAGCGCTTCGGAATCGAGCGGCGGGCGGGGCTTGTGGGGTCGTCCGGATCTCACGCGCCATGATTGTGCCACAGTCGGACCGGAATATAAACGCGTCGGCCCTCGCTTCCGACAGCCGCATGTCAGAACCAACAAGAGACAGATCGTTGAAAGCAGTGCCTGCAAGAGGTGAAGGTCCGCGCAGCGCGAATGCGCCCGCCCTCGCTCCGACTCCGACCGCCGACACGCTGCCGCGCCGCTTCGCGGACTTCGGCACGCTTGGCGAGGCGCTCGATTATGCGGCCCAAGGCGTGCGCGGTCTCAATTTCCACGATCCGCGCGGCGCCTTGGCCCGCGCCTACAGCTATGGCGAGCTGCGCGAGGACGCGATCGCCGCGGCCCGGCGGCTGATCGCCGCCGGCATCCGCCCGCAGGACCGGATCGCCCTCGTCGCCGAGACCAGCCCGGACTTTGCCGCCCTCTTCTTCGGCGCCGTCTATGCCGGCGCCTGGCCGGTCCCGCTGCCGCTGCCGACCTCGTTCGGCGGCCGCGATTCCTATATCGATCAGCTCGGCACCCAGCTGCGCAGCGCCGAGCCGGTGCGTTTGTTCTACCCGCGTGAACTGGCCGAGCTGGCCGGCGCCGCCGCCGAGGCGATGGGCGTGGAGGGCCAGGACTGGGAGAGCTTCGCCGAGGCCCCCGCGCCGGAGGCTACGCTGCCCGAAGCCAAGCCGGACGACATCGCCTATCTTCAATATTCGAGCGGCTCGACCCGCTTTCCCCACGGCGTCGCCGTCACCCATCGCGGGCTCCTGAACAACCTCGCCGCGCACAGTCACGGCAT
>JBKBVA010000184.1:0-5460 GCA_046289665.1 Allosphingosinicella sp. | reverse complement strand
GGCCCGACCGGCATCGGCGTGCTGTGGGGCCGGCCGGACCTGCTCGCGGCGATGCCGCCCTGGCAAGGCGGCGGGGCGATGATCGACAAGGTGAGCTTCGAAGGCACGACCTTCGCGCCGCCGCCCGCCCGCTTCGAGGCGGGGACGCCGCACGTCGTCGGCGTGCTCGGCCTCCACGCGGCGATCGACTATGTCGAGGGGATCGGCCTCTCCGCCATTGCCGCCCACGAGGACGCGCTGGTGCGCGAGGCGCGCTCCGCCCTCTCGGGCCTCAACAGCGTCCGGCTGTTCGGGCCGGAGGACTCCGCCGGCATCGTCAGCTTCGCGGTCGAGGGGGTGCATCCCCACGACGTCGGCACCATATTGGACGAGAGCCGGGTCGCGATCCGCGCCGGCCACCATTGCGCCCAGCCGCTGATGGCGCATCTCGGGGTCGACGCGACGGCACGGGCCAGCTTCGGCGTGTACAATGGCAAACAGGATGTCGAGGCGCTGGTGCGCGGCATCGAACGGGTGACGAGAATCTTCGGATGAACGAGGAACGGAAAATCGAGGTCGAGGAAGTGCGCGAGGCGCCCAAGCCGCCCAAGGCGCGCGTCGAGGACGCGGCCGAGACGTTCGGCCGCAAGCGCGACTATCTCGAAGGCTTCCTGGCGAAGCAGCCGCCCGAGCCCGCGCCGGGCGCGGCGGGCGGCGATCTCTACGAGGCGGTGATCGAGGCGCTGAAGGAGATTTACGACCCCGAAATCCCGGTCAACATCTACGATCTCGGCCTGATCTACGACGTCGAGATCACGCCGGAGAACCACGCTCTGGTGAAGATGACGCTGACCACGCCGCACTGCCCGGTCGCCGAATCGATGCCGGGCGAGGTGGAGCTGCGGGTCGGCGCGGTGCCGGGCGTCGGCCATGCCGAGGTCGAGCTGGTCTGGGATCCGCCCTGGGACCCGCAGAAGATGTCGGACGAGGCCCGGCTCGAACTGGGAATGCTGTAGAGATGACCGATACGAAAACCCGCACGCGCCCCGCCGCGCTCACCCTCACCCCCGCCGCCGAGGCGCGGATCGCCGAGCTGATGGCGCGCGCGCCCGAGGGGACGATCGGCGTCAAGCTCTCCACCCCGCGCCGCGGCTGTTCGGGCCTTGCCTATTCGGTCGACTATGTGACGGGCGAGAACGCCTTCGACGAGAAGATCGAGACGCCGGGCGGCACCTTCTACGTCGACGGCGCGTCGGTCCTCTACCTGATCGGCAGCGTCATGGACTGGCGCGAGGACGATTTCACCGCCGGCTTCGTGTTCGAGAATCCGAACGCCAAGGGCCAGTGCGGCTGCGGCGAAAGCTTCACCGTCTAGGCGCCCGAATCGGCGCCGGAACGAATTCGCCTTTTCGGGATTCCTCCTTTCCGTTCCATCTGTTAGAAGGACGGAACGGAGGCGTTATGGTTGGCGAGGCGGACCGCGATTTCCTGCTCCAGATCCAGGGCTACGGCCTGATGACCGCCGAGATCAGCTATTACATGCCGGACCACCCCAGGCTCATCCAGCTGTTCGTCTGGCAGCAGTACGATGTGGCGCCGCGCTTCCCGGTGCTCCACCGCTTCCTCGACCATTGGCGCAGCGACATCGAGGCGGTGCTCCATTCGGTGCGGGTCGCCCACCAGCATCTCGTCCGCCCCGCCGAATGGCGCGCGGTCGACGGGGTGATCACGATCAACTGACGCCTCAGGCGCTCGCCACCGCCAGCAGCAGCGCCGAATAGGCCGCTGCGCCCGCGGCGAAGGCCCAGAAGCGGCTTTCCCGGTCCTCGGGCAGCTCTTCCTTCAGCACGTTGAGGATCACGCCGCCGGCGAGGAAAGCGAACAGCGCCGAGACGGCGAGCGGCGGCCATTCGGTGGCGAGGCCGAGCAGCCAGCCGGCGACCGGCGCGCCGGCGAGGATCCAGCGGCCGCGACGGTGATAGGCGCGGCCGTGATGGTCGCGCAGCCCCTGGTCGTTGACGAGGAGGTGGAGCGCCATCGCCGTGCCGAACAGCAGCAGCCCCTCGATCCCCGGCTCCTCGCGGTGGACCAGCAGATATCCGATCAGCAGGTTGTAGACCGCGAAGGCGCCGAGATGGATCCAGAAGGTGCCGCTCGCCTCCTCGCTGTCGACGTCGCCCCGGGCGCGGTGGCGGCGGATCAGCCGCTCGAGGCCGTAGAAGACGGCGAGGCCGAGGAGGGCGATGAGGTAGCTGTGCGTCTCGATCGCCTCCAGCATGCCGCCCGTATGGTCGTCGAAGCGGCGCTGGTGGGCGGCGAGCTCGGGGAGGAGATGGATGAAGACATAGGCGACCGCGACGCCGCCGGCCGCCGACAGCCAGACGCTGCGCGGCATCGCCGCGAAGCGCAGCCGGTGCGCGAAGACGTGGATGACGAGGAACAGGGCGGCGACCAGCCCGGACAGGATGGGCGTCGTCTCCATCAGTCCCGCCTCCCATGGGCGGCGATCTCCGCCCGCAGCCAGTCGTCGCGCTGCTCCAGCGTCTGCCATCTCTCGTGCGTTTCGGGCATCGGCCTCTCCCGTGGCTTCCGGTCGGGAGAATAGTCGCGGAAGCGGGCGCGGGTTCCGACCGGTCAGGCGGCCGGGTAGCGCAGGCGGCCGAGGAAGCGGCTCAGCGAGGGCAGCCGCTCGGCGCTGCCGCGCCAGCTCGCCTTCAGTTTCTCGAACTTCATGACGTCGCCGATCCGGCGGTCGAGGAAGGCGCGGGTGGCGGCGAGGTCCTCGGTGGCGTCGTCGAGATAGACGAGGCTGGTCGAGCCGTAGACGCCCATCAGGATGGCGCGCTTGGAATAATGGTTGAAGTCGGTCGCCGTGTCGCCGGCTATCCGCCACATCCGGTCGGCCGCGCGCCAGCCGAGGCGGGCGGCGAGGGCGAGATTCTGCGGCTGGGCGAGGATCGCCAGCGCGCGGCGCAGAGCCTCCTTGTGCGGGTTGATCACCTCCAGCCGGTACATGACCAGCCCGCTTATCCGCTCGCGTATCTTCATCGTCTCGACTCGCTCAAGCGGGAAAGCGCGCGCCATCGCCCGGTCGATCGCGTCGAACCAGCCGTCGATCATGTCGGGTGCACCGCCGGGAAAGGCGAGCCGGGCGCGCGGCGCCGGAACGCCGAGGTCCGAAGCCGCCATGGCGAGGGCATCGTCGCTCCAGCCGTCGAACACGGCGTGGGCGGGGATGAGGGGCGCCAGAGCGAGCCGCAGCTCGTCCACGGTCATTTCGGCGGGTTCGGTCATGTCCTGTGCAATGATCCTGTGCACCGAAGGATGCAAGGCTCAGGCGGGGTTTGGGCGCTCCGGCAGGCGGATGAGGACGAGGGCGGCGGCGATCAGCACCGCGCCGACCGCATCGGCGAGGCTGAACCGTTCGCCATAGGCCAGCCAGCCGATCACCGCCCCCGCCGCCGGCTGCGCCAGCAGGCCGAGACCGACGACGACGGGGGAGAGGTGGCCGACCGCATAGACGAGCAGGCCCTGGCCGACGATCTGGCTGCCGAAGGAGAGGATGATGAGCGGGGTCCAGTCCTGCGGCATCACCGGCTGGCCGAGGGCGAGCGCGAACAGGAGCAGCGGCGGCGCGCCGGCCGCGGTGGCGATGGCGAGGACCGGCATCGGCGCCATCGTCCGCCGCGCCCGGTCCACGGCGATGAGATAGCCGGTGTAGAGCAGCCCGCCGGCGAGGGTGAACAGGTCGCCGGTGAAATTCTCGGGCGAGAGCTCGTAGCTCGATCCCATCAGCAAGGCCGCGCCGGCGGCGGCGAGCAGCAGGGCGGCGACCTGCACCCGGCGCGGCAGGCGGCGCAGGATGATGAAGCCGTAGAGGACGAGGAGGAAGCTCGACGCATTGCCGAACAGGCTCGCATTGGCGAGCTTGGTCATGCCGATGCCGACATGCCAGGCGGCAAGGTCCGCCGCGAGGAACAGGCCGCCGAGCGCGATCATCGCGACGAGGCCGGAAGAGGGCGCCGCCCGCTCCGGCTGCTGCCTGAGCGCCGCCAGGGCGAAGACGGCGAGGAAGGGGATGGCGAGGCCGAGCCGCCAGAACGCGGAGGCGACCGGGCCGACGTCGGCGAGGCGGACCATCCAGGGGCCGAGCGCGAGGACGAGATTGCCGAGGATCAGCGCCGCGAAGGCGTAGCGCCCTTGTCGCGGGGCGGCCGGTGATCCACTTTGCTGCATGATGCGTTGGCGCCCGCTAGGCCCCGTCACTCACCCCCGTCAAGGAACACCGATGCCGAACCTGTTCGACCCCATCAAGCTGGGCGCGATCCTCTGCCCGAACCGCGTCGTCATGGCGCCGCTCACCCGCGGCCGCGCCACCCGCGAGCATGTGCCCACCCCGATCATGGCCGAATATTACGCCCAGCGCGCCTCGGCGGGCCTGATCATAACCGAAGCGACCGGGATCAGCCGCCAAGGCCTCGGCTGGCCCTATGCGCCCGGCATCTGGAACATGGAGCAGGCGGCGGCTTGGAAGCCGGTGACGGCGGCGGTGCACGCGGCGGGGGGCCGCATCTTCTGCCAGCTCTGGCACATGGGCCGGGTCGTCCACCCCGATTTCCTGGACGGGGAGGCGCCGGTCTCGGCCTCGGCCACCACCGCGCCCGCCCACGCCCACACCTATGCCGGCCGCCAGCCTTATGCCGAGGCGCGGGCGCTGGACGCGGAGGAGATTGCCGGCATCGTCGCCGATTACGGCCACGCCGCCGGGCTCGCCATGGCGGCCGGCTTCGACGGCGTGCAGCTCCACGCCGCCAATGGCTATCTGATCGACCAGTTCCTGCGCGACGGCACCAATCTGCGCACCGATCTCTATGGCGGCAGCGTCGAGAACCGCATCCGCCTGCTGATCGAAGCGGCGCAGGCGATCGTCGACGTGGTCGGCGCCGAACGGACCGCGGTGCGCCTCTCTCCCTCCACCGAGAGCAGCGGCTGCGCCGACAGCGATCCCCAGACCCTGTTCACCGCCGCGGCCGCGGCGCTCGGCCAGCTCGGCCTCGCCTTCCTCGAGCTGCGCGAGCCGGGGCCGGACAGCACGTTCGGCAAGCCCAATGTGGATCCGGTCGCGCCGTCGATCCGCAAGGTCTTCCCCGGCCCGCTGGTGCTCAATTCCGATTTCCGGCTGGAGAGCGCCGAGGCGGCGCTGGCGGAGGAAAAAGCGGATGCGATCAGCTTCGGCCGGCCGTTTATCTCCAACCCCGATCTCGTCGCACGGCTGGAGCGGGATGCCGAGCTCGCCCCCGACGACCGCGCCACCTGGTACAGCCAGGGCGCCGAGGGCTATATCGATTACCCGCTGCTGGAGACGGAGGCGGCGTGAGCGCGGCGGAGGCCTGCTTCCTCTGCGGCCGCCCGCTCGGGCGGCGGACCGAACGGCACCATCCGGTGCCGAAGAGCCGCGGCGGGCGGGAGACGGCGCCGGTC
>JBKBVA010000183.1:0-5461 GCA_046289665.1 Allosphingosinicella sp. | reverse complement strand
GGCACGATCCGATCGCAGCCGCGCACCACCGAATAGCTGTAATGGTAATAGCCGCCGCCATTGGCGCAGCTGCCCATCGAGATGACGTAGCGCGGCTCCGACATCTGGTCGTAGACCCGCCTCAGCGCCGGCGCCATCTTGTTGCACAACGTGCCGGCGACGATCATCACGTCGCTCTGGCGCGGGGACGCGCGCGGGGCGACGCCGAAGCGCTCGAGATCGTAGCGCGGCATGTTGGCGTGGATCATCTCGACCGCGCAGCAGGCGAGGCCGAAGGTCATCCACCACAGCGAGCCGGTGCGCGCCCACTGGAACAGATCCTCCGTCGACGTGACGAGGAAGCCCTTGTCGTTCACCTCGCTCTGCAGGTCGGCGAAGAAATGCGGGTCCGGCTGCTGGAGATCGGCGGGGCGCTGATTCTCGTGGCGCGGGTCGAGGATCACTCCCATTCCAGCGCTCCCTTCTTCCAGGCGTAGACGAAGCCGAGGGTGAGCTCGGCGAGGAAGATCATCATCGCGGCCCAGCCGGCGACGCCGATATAGCCGAGGCTCACCGCCCACGGGAACAGGAAGGCGGCCTCGAGGTCGAAGATGATGAACAGGATGGCGACGAGGTAGAAGCGCACGTCGAACTGGGCGCGGCTGTCCTCGAAGGCCGGGAAGCCGCATTCATATTCGGCGAGCTTGTCCGGATAGGGATTGGCCGATCCGGTCAGCTTCGAGACCAGCATCGGCAGCACCACGAAGGTCAGCGACAGTCCGAGGGCGACGCCGAGGAACAGCAGGATGGGCAGATAATCGGCGGCGACGGACGCCATCGCGAGTCTCCAGGGGGTACGAAGGTTGCGCGGCTTCTAGGCGAGGCGGGACGGGACCGCAACCGCCTGAAACGCCGCTTTTCGCGCCGCTGTTCGGCTTGCGTTCCCGCCGCCGTCTCTCCGCGCGCCGCTAGCCGCGCAGCACGTCCATGACCACCTTCCCGGCTCCGCGCTCGGCGAGGCCGATCTGGCGTGCCGCCCCTTCGGAAAGGTCGAGCACGCGGTTGCCGTGAAAGGGGCCGCGGTCGTTGATCCGGACGACCACGCTCTTGCCGGTGACCGTGTCGGTCACCTTCACCAGGGTACCGAAGGCGAGCGTGCGGTGCGCGGCGGTGAGGAGCTTCGGGTCGAAGCGCTCGCCGCTGGCCGTGGGGCGGCCGGCGAAGCCCTTGCCGTAATAGCTCGCCTCCACGGTGTCGCCGCGCGGCCGTTCCGGCGGCGGAGTCCGGGCGGGCGCCGGCGCGGCGCGGTCGATCTGCACGAGCGGCATCTGCGGCACGGCCGCGCTGGCGCTCGCGACGATCGGCGCGCGTGCAGCGGGAACGCCCGCGGCTCCGAACAGGATCGCCGTCGGCGCGGTCGCCATCACCGCTTTCTTGAGGTGCCGGCGTCGCGGCCGCAGCCGCCGCAAAGCGGCGACGCGCCGGCGCCGGCGCGAAATGGGTTGGGTTGAATGCGCCATACCGAATCACCGACTCGGCGCCGCATCCGTTCCGAAAAGCGCAATGAGCCGCGCCTGTGGCGCGACGAGCCGTCCCTCAGCCGCGCAGCGCGCCGGCGACGAGCTTGTGGAGCTTGGAATGGAGCTGGTCGTTGGCGGCGAGCACCTGGCCCTTGGCCAGCGCCGCGTCGCTGCCGCGGAAATCGGTGACGAAGCCGCCCGCTTCCCTCACCAGCAGCACGCCCGCGGCGAGGTCCCAATAATGCAGGTCCTCCTCCCAGAAGCCGTCGTAGCGGCCCGCCGCCACCCAGGCGAGGTCGAGCGCGGCCGATCCGAAGCGGCGGATGCCCGCCACGTTCGGCGCCACCGCGCCGACGATCTTCTCGAACCGCGCGAAATTGCCATGGCCGAAATAGGGAATGCCGGTCGCCACCAGCGCGTCGTCAAGGTTGCGCCGCGCCGAGACGCGCAGCCGCCGCTCGTTGAGCCAGCTCCCCCTGCCCTTTTCGGCCCAGAAGCTCTCGTCGGTGAGCGGCTGGTAGACCAGCGCCTGGGTGATCTCCGGCCGTCCGCCGGGGCCGCGCGGGTCCTCGACGGCGATCGAGATGGCGAAATGCGGGATGCCGTGGAGGAAGTTGGTGGTGCCGTCGAGCGGATCGACGATGAAGCGCGGCTTGTCGGGATCGCCGTCGATCTCGCCGCCTTCCTCCAGCGTCAGCCGCCAGTCGGGGCGGGCGTGGCGCAGCTCCTCGACGATCGTGCGCTCGGCCTGCTTGTCGGCCATCGACACGAAATCGGCCGGGCCCTTGCGGCTGACCTGCAGCTGCTCGACCTCGTTGAAATCGCGCCTGAGCCGCGGCGCCGCCTTGCGCGCCGCCTTCTGCATGATCGTGATCAGGCCGGAATGGGATACCATGTTCTACTCCCCCCTCCCTGCAAGGGAGGGGCCGGGGGTGGGTCCGCCGAAGGCGGTCGGGAAGTCTGGGTAAGGGCTCGCTCGCGCTCGCACCCACCCCTTGCCCCTCCCGTGCAGGGAGGGGAAACGGTTCAATCCGCCCGCCTCACATAGGTCTGTTCGTAAACGTCGACGACGATCCGGGTTCCCGCGCTGATGTGCGGCGGCACCATGACGCGCACGCCGTTGTCGAGGATCGCGGGCTTGTAGGAGGACGACGCCGTCTGTCCCTTCACCACCGCGTCGGCCTCGACGATCTCGGCCTCGATCGTGTCGGGGAGCTGGACCGAGATCGGCCGCTCCTCCCAGAGCTCCATCACCACGTCCATGCCGTCCTGCAGGAAGGCCGCGGCGTCGCCGAGCAGGTCGGTGGGCAAGGTGATCTGCTCGTAGGTGTCCTTGTCCATGAAGGTCAGCTGGTCGCCGTCCCGGAACAGGAACTGGAAATCCTTGGTGTCGAGCCGGACTCGCTCCACCGTCTCGGCCGAGCGGAAGCGGACGTTGTTCTTGCGGCCGTCGATGAGGTTCTTCATCTCGACCTGCATGTAGGCGCCGCCCTTGCCGGGCTGGGTGTGCTGGATCTTGACGGCGCGCCAGATGCCGCCCTCATATTCGATGATGTTGCCGGGACGGATGTCCACGCCGCTGATCTTCATGTCTGTCTCGCTGGAGAGAGGTTGAAAGAGCCGGTGGGCGCCTTAGCCGCCGGACCTCCTTCCCGCAAGCAGCGGGTAGGGATTGACCGCCGTGCCTTCGTGCCAGGATTCGCCTTCCGCCATCCGGTGGACCGCGAAATGGAGGTGTGGCCCTTCCGGGCTGGCATTGCCGCTCGATCCGACCGTGCCGAGCACCTGCCCCCGCGTCACCTGCTGTCCCTCGGCGAGGCCGGGCGCATAGGCCTGGAGGTGGGCGTAATAATAGATCCACCGGCCGTCGGGCGATCGGACGTAGACCGACGTGCCGCCGCCGCCCTCGCTGAAATAGAGCTTCTCGACCGTTCCCGGCGCCGCCGCCAGCACCGGCGTGCCGTGATCGGCCATGATGTCGATGGCATTGTGGACGCGGGCGCCGCCGGCGCGCGAGTGGGTGTAGGTGTCGACCAGATCGTCCGGCTGCACGCCCGCCACCGGCACGGCGAGGCCGCCCGGCCCGATCACCGCCGTCGGCTGCTGCGGCACCGGCGGCCGCGTCGCGTCCTGCTCCTGCCCGTCCTCCCCGGCCGTCGCGGACCGCTCGGCGACGCTGCCGCGGTTGAACGCGACCAGCCAGAAGGCGCTGGTCAGCGCGGCGCTGAGGAAGGCCGTGACGGCGACGATGAGGATGATCCTGACGCGGTCCATGCAAGCGGGAACGCAACTTATTCCCGACCCGTTCCGTTTCGCCGTGTGAATGACCGGAACCGTCCGCATCGGCTGCTCAGGCTGGATCTACCGCCACTGGCGGGAGATCTTCTATCCCGCAAAGCTCGCCCAGCGCCACTGGTACGCTTTCTATGCGGACACCTTCTCGACGGTGGAGCTCAACACCAGCTTCTACCACCTGCCCAAGCCCGAGACCTTCACCAAGTGGCGCGACCAGGCGCCGGAGGGCTTCCGCTATGCGGTGAAGGCGCCGCGGTTCATCACCCATATGAAGAAGCTCAAGGAGTGCGAGGAACCAGTCGGGGAATTCCTGCGCCGGGCGCGCAACCTCGGCCCCGCGCTCGGCCCGATCCTCTACCAGCTGCCGCCGCGCTGGGCATGCAATAGAGAGCGGCTGGAGGCGTTCGCCGCCCTGCTCCCCGCGGACCTCATCCACGTCTTCGAGTTTCGCGAGAAGAGCTGGATCACCGAGGAGGTGCGCGCCCTGCTCGACGCCCGCGGCCTCTCCTTCTGCGTCCACGACATGCCCGGCTCGGCGACGCCGCGCTGGGCGGCCGGCCCGATCGCCTATGTCCGCTTCCACGGCGGCGAGGGCAAATATTGGGGCCGCTATTCGGACGAGGGGCTGCTCGGCTGGACCGACTGGATCGTCGCCCAGGCCGCGTCCGGCCGCGACGTCTGGTGCTATTTCAACAACGACATCGACGCCCACGCCATCCACGACGCGCTGACGCTGCGCGCGATGGTGGGCCAGGCGATGCGCTGAGCGCTCAGCGCTTCAGCACGTCCTCGAACGCCGCGACCGCCGCCGCCGGCCCGTCCTCATGGCCCCACACCCAGCTGCACACGGCGAGGAAATCCGCCCCCGCCTCGACCAGCGCCCGCCCGTTTGCGGGCGTCACCCCGCCGATCGCCACGCACGGTATCTCGAACAGGCGCGACCACCAGCCGAGGATCGACGGGTCCGGACGGTGCGCCGTCTCCTTGGTCGAGGTCGGAAAGAAGGCGCCGAAGGCGACATAGTCCGCCCCCGCCTCGCCGGCCTCCATGGCGAGGTGGCGGCTGTCGTGGCAGGTGACGCCGATCTGCGCCGCCGGGCCGAGCAGCGCCCGCGCCTCGCGCGGATCGCCGTCGCTCTGCCCCAGATGCACGCCGTCCGCGCCGATCCGATTCGCGAGCCCCATGTCGTCATTGACGATGAAGGCGACCTCGCGCGCCTCGCAGATGCGCTGCAGCGGCTCGGCCAGCCGGGCGGCCTCGTGCTGGTCCACTCCCTTCACGCGGAACTGAAAGGCGGCGACCAGCCCCGTCTCGAGCGCCTGGCCGAGCCGATCGGGAAAGTCCCCGCCCACATCGAGCGGCGAGATCAGGTAGAGCTGGCAGGGCGCGCGCTGCGTGGGCTCGAACAGCTCGGGAAATGAAGGGTCGAGTTCGTCTTCCATGGTTCACCCGTTCGCATCTCGGCGCACCCCGCTCAAGCCGCAAAAGCGGTTGGGCTTGCGCCCCCTCCCCCATCGTTCCTCGATCTCGCCAAAGCCGGCCGCCTCCATCAGCGCCCGCACCGCCTCCGGCTCGAAGAGCCGGAAGCCGTGGCGGTGCCCCGGCCATTTGCGCAGCTCCTCGGGCGGCTCGAAAAGGAGGACGAGGCGCCCGCCCGGCCGCACCAC
>JBKBVA010000182.1:0-5479 GCA_046289665.1 Allosphingosinicella sp. | reverse complement strand
GGCCTGACGCCAGGGCGACGGAGTGGACATGACGGACAGGTTTCTCGAAAATAAGCTGGCGCTCGTCACCGGGGCGAGCCGCGGGATCGGTGCGGCGACGGCCGAAGCTTTGGCCCGCGCGGGCGCCCATGTCGTGATCACCGCGCGCACCGCGGACGGTCTCGAGGCGGTGGAGGAGGCGATTCACGCCGCCGGCGGCAGCGCCACGATCGCGCCGCTCGACCTCACCGAGAACGACAGCATCGCCCGGCTTGCCGCCGCGGTCGGCGATCGCTGGCAGGCGCTCGACATCCTGGTGCTGAACGCGGCCATGCTCGGCTCGCTCTCGCCGGTCGCGCAGATCGACGGCAAGGAGTTCGGCAAGGTGCTGACCCTGAACGTGCTCGCCCAGCAGGCGATGATCGCCGCCTTCGATCCGATGCTGCGGAAGAGCGAGGCCGGGCGCCTGCTCGCCGTCACGTCGAGCGTCGGCGCGCATCCCCGCGCTTATTGGGGCGCCTATGGGGCTTCCAAGGCGGCGCTCGAAAACCTCGTGCTGAGCTACGGCGAGGAAGTGCGCAACCTGTCGCCGATCAAGGTCGCCATCGTCGATCCCGGCGCCACCGCCACGACAATGCGCGCCCGCGCCTTTCCGGGCGAGGACCCGGCGACGCTGAAGCCGCCGCGCGCGGTCGCCGACGCGCTCGTCGCCTTGCTCGAGGCCGGGTTCGAGACCGGCCACCGCCTCGAGGTGCGCTGAAGGGTCGGATGCCCGCCTTTCCTCCCCTCCCTCACCAGCCGGCAAGCCGATCGGGCCATTACGTCCGAAAGGAAGGGGTCGGGGGTGGGTCTCACCCGTCGTACGTCGTTTCGACCGCACCCACCCCCTGCCCCTCCCTCTCAACGGCCCATTCGACGCCTGCGGCGCAATGGGAGGGGAGCCTCACGCCAACGTCCGTGCGACTTACGGCCCTTCGTGCAGCGGATCGGTCCCGTGAGGCGGGACGTCGTCCTGCGCCCGGCGGTTCTTCTCCTGCTCCCGGTCGATCTTTTCGTCGTCGCTCGGCAGGTCCTTGTCCTGATCTTGCATCCTGTGTCTCCTCGGGCGGTGAACGCACCGGCGCGGAACCCGCTCCGCCGCGCGCGGTTGGAGGCTGCATGGCACCTTCGGCACAGGAAGCGGCGGCGCGGGCCGGCCGCGGCGACAGCGTCATCGGATGGAAGCTCGACCGAGCGCAGCGCAAGGAGCTGCTCCAGCAATTCCCGCCCAGATTCGCGAGCGTCGTGGCGGACCACGTCACGCTGCAGGCGAAGGCGTCGCCTGACGCGCCGCTCCCCGACGAGACCCTCGGCGAGATCGTCGGGCGCGTCGACGACGGCGAAGGCGTCGAGGCGCTGGTCGTCTCCATCGGCGGCACCACCGACCGGCCGGACGGGAGCACCTATCACATCACCTGGTCGCTCGGCGACGGACGCCGGGCGAAGGAATCGAACGACGTCCTCGCCGGTCGGCGGTGGGAGACGTTCGACCTGCCGATGCCGGTGAAGCTCCAGCCCGCCCGGTTCCGCTGACGTGGCGCGCCAGCTCTATCTAGACTGCGACGGCGTCCTCGCCGACTTCGACAAGGGCGCGGCCGCCATTCTCGGCATGCACCCGCGCGCGTTCGAAAAGCGCTTCGGCCTCGGCAAGTTCTGGCAGAAGCTGGCGACGGCGCCCGATTTCTATTTCGGCCTGCCGCTGCTCCCCGACGCCAACCGGTTGTTCGAGGCGGTGAAGCATCTCGATCCGATCATCCTCACCGGCCTGCCGCGCGGCAATTGGGCGGCCGACCAGAAGGTGCGCTGGGCGGCGAAGCATTTCCCCGGGACCCGCATCATCACCACCATGGCGAAGGACAAGCGGAACCACGCGAAGGAAGGCGACGTGCTGGTCGACGACCAGATGCGCCACGCCCACCTCTGGGAGGAGATTGGCGGGGTCTTCATCCACCACAAGGACGTGGACGCGACGCTGGAGCAGCTCGAGGGTTACTTCGACCTCTGACGCTTGAGCGGATGGCGCCCCTGCCCTACCAGCGCCTTCGATGAGCTTTACCGCCAGGATCATGCTGCTCGGCTCGGGCGAGCTCGGCCGCGAATTCGCCATCTCGGCCAAGCGGCTCGGCGCCTATGTCATCGCCTGCGATTCCTATGCGGGCGCACCGGCGATGCAGCTGTCCGACGAGGCCGAGGTCTTCCCGATGCTCGACGGCGCGCGGCTGCGGGACGCGATTGCGCGTCATCGGCCCGATTACGTCGTGCCGGAGATCGAGGCGATCCGCACCGAGGTGCTTGCCGACGTGGAAGCGGAAGGGACCACCGTCGTCCCCTCCGCCCGCGCCACGGCGATGACGATGAACCGCGACAGCATTCGCGCCCTCGCCGCCGAAACGCTGGGCCTGCGCACGTCGCGCTATCGCTTCGCCGAGCGCTTCGAGGAAGTCGAGGCCGGCGCCCGGCACACCGGCTTTCCCTGCGTGGTGAAGCCGGTCATGTCCTCGTCCGGCAAGGGGCAGAGTACGGTCGAGGACGAGGCCGGCCTTCGCGCCGCCTGGGACCATGCCGTCGCCAACATGCGCGGAGACCGGGCGCGGGTGATCGTCGAGGAATTCGTCGCCTTCGACTACGAGATCACCCTGCTGACGGTGCGGACCCGCGGCGGCGTGCTCTTCTGCCCGCCGATCGGCCACCGCCAGGAGCGGGGCGACTATCAGGAGAGCTGGCAGCCCGCAGCGATGAGCGACGCGGCGCTCCGGGACGCCGAGGACATGGCGCGCAAGGTGGTGGACGATCTCGGCGGCTACGGCCTGTTCGGCGTCGAATTCTTCGTGAAGGGCGACGAGGTGATCTTCTCCGAGCTGTCGCCGCGCCCGCACGATACCGGCATGGTGACGCTCGTCTCGCAGAACCTGTCCGAATTCGACCTCCACGTCCGGGCGATCCTCGGGCTCCCGATCCCGCATGTCGCCCTCGCCGCGCCGGCCTCGGCGTCGGCGGCGATCCTCGCCGACCGGGAGGCGGAGACATTCGGCTTCGAAGGCGTCGCCGACGCGCTGGCGCTCGGGCGCGAAGGCGCGGACGTGGACGTGCGCCTGTTCGGCAAGCCGGTCACCCGCACGCACCGCCGGATGGGCGTCGCGCTCGCCACCGGCGCCTCCACCGACGAGGCCCGGGCGCTCGCCGGGCGCGCCGCGGCGGCGGTCCGGATCGCCTACCGATGAGCCGATCCTTCCGCGCGACGAATTGCGTTTCGCCCCCCAACCCACTATCTCGGCGCCAGCATGCGGCGCCTTCCGGAAAGCCGCTGATAATAAAGCGTTTTGGAGAACGATCCTGATGAAGAAGAGCCTCGCTTTCGCCGCGTCCCTGCTGGCGCTCGCCACCGCCGCGCCCGCAATGGCGGGTGAAGACCATGCCTGCATCGACGATCTCTGCTCGATGGTGTCGCTGATCGACGCCCCCGACCAGGCGTCCGGCGCAGGCACCGCGGCCACGGTGGAGGCGCCGCGCTTCGGCGAATGGGGCATCGACCTCGCCGGCATGGACCGGTCAGTCGATCCGGGCGACGACTTCTTCGCCTATGTCAACGGCACCTGGGCCAAGAACACGCCGATCCCCGCCGACCGCTCCTCCTACGGCGCCTTCGCGGTGCTGCGCGATCTCTCCGAGGCGCGGCTGCGCAGCCTCGTCGAGGGCTACCAGCCGGGCGATCCGGCGACGGACGGCGACGAGGCCAAGGTCGCCGCGCTCTACCGCACCTTCATGGACACCGAACGCGCCGAGCAGCTGGACGCCATCCCGCTCCTCACCCGCATCGCGCCCATTTACTACGCGAAGACCAAGGAAGACATGGCGCGCCTGATGGGCGGCACCATCGGCGGCTTCGGCAGCACCTTCTTCGGCGGCGGGGTCAACGACGACGCCAAGAATCCTGAGCGCTATGCGCTGTATATGGGCCAGTCGGGCCTCGGCCTCGGCGACCGCGAGCTCTACCTGCAGGAGAAGTTCGCGCCGCAGAAAAAGCGCTACCAAGAATATGTCGAGCAGCTGCTCTACATGGCCGGGTGGCCGACGCCGAAGCAGTCGGCGGCCGACGTCGTCGCGCTCGAGACCAAGATCGCCGAGGCGCACTGGACCCGCGCCGAGAGCCGCAATCGCGACAAGACCTACAACCCGATGACGCTGGCCGAGCTCAACGCGCAGGCGCCGGGCTTCCCGTGGGAGACCTATTGGCAGGCGGCGGGCCTCGACCGCGCCGAGCGCGCCATCGTCGCCCAGAACACCGCCATCCCGAAGCTCGCGAAGATCTTCGCCGATGCGGACCTCCAGACCCTCAAGGCCTGGCAGATGTTCCACACCACCGACGACATGTCCCCGCTCCTCTCGGAGCGGTTCGTCGACGCGCAGTTCGAGTTCCGCTCGAAGTTCATGCAGGGCCAGCCCGAGCAGCGCGAGCGCTGGAAGCGCGGCATCACCTTCGCCGAGAATGCGATGGGCGAGGCGATCGGCCAGGACTATGTCGCGCTCTACTTCAAGCCTGACGCCAAGGCGAAGATGGACCGCCTCGTCACCGATCTGCGCGTCGCGATGAAGAACCGCATCGAGCGGCTCGACTGGATGGGGCCCGACACCAAGGTCGAGGCGCTGAAGAAGCTCGAGAATTTCGGCCTCAAGATCGGCTATCCCGACAAGTGGCGCGACTATAGCGGCCTTCAGGTCGTCAGCGGCGATCTCGTCGGCAATGCCGAACGCGCCGGGCGCTTCGAGTGGGACTATCGCCGCAACCGCATCGACCAGCCGGTCGACAAGGCGGAGTGGGGCATGACGCCGCAGACGGTGAACGCCTATTACTCCTCGGTGAAGAACGAGATCGTGTTCCCGGCCGCGATCCTGCAGCCGCCCTTCTTCGATCCGGACGCCGATCCCGCGGTCAATTACGGCGCGATCGGCGGCGTGATCGGCCACGAGCTCACCCACGGCTTCGACGATCAGGGCCGCAAGAGCGACTGGGCCGGCGTGCTGCGCGACTGGTGGAAGCCGGAGGACGCCGCCAAGTTCGAGGCGCAGGCGACGAAGCTCGGCGCCCAGTACGAGGCGTACGTATTCCCGACCTTGCCGGGCATGCACATCAATCCGCGCGTGTCGATGGGCGAGAACATCGCCGATCTCGGCGGCGTTCACCTCGGCCTCGAGGCCTATCGCAACTTCCTCGGCGGCCAGCCCGGGCCGGTGCTCGACGGCTTCACGCCGGAGCAGCGCCTGTTCATGGCTTGGGCGCAGGTATGGCGGACCCTGTGGCGCGACGACGCGCTGCGGCAGCAGATCGTCAACGGCCCGCATTCGCCTGGCCAGATCCGCGCCTTCGCGCCGCTGCGCAACCACGACGCCTGGTACGAAGCGTTCAGCGTCACGCCGGACGACGATCTCTATATCGCGCCGGAAGACCGGGTCCGCATCTGGT